>NZ_DBLYVB010000003.1:0-202727 GCF_057604405.1 Hominiventricola sp. | reverse complement strand
AACAACACTTGGCTGTTCTATCCGTTACTGTTTTTTAGGTTGCTTTTGACTTATATAAGTTAAAGCTGTTCGTTTAAAAATCTTAAAAGAATCTTTCGAAGACTTTCAAAGCACTATTTAATTATCAAGGTTCATTGTTCTTTTGTGTCATTCGCTCTCTCGCGACGACTTAACTATCATAGCATCAGCCATGACAATTGTCAACAGCTTTTTTACATTTTTTTGCAATTTTTTGTTACTCGAAGAATAGATGCAAAAAACACCGGCTTTTTGTGCAGGGAACGTCCACAGTCCCGGTGCTTCACAGGAACGAGTCGAAGACGATGTTCAAGTGTTAGTACCGCTGGTTTTAGGACTTACTGCGAACGGTTCCTCTGCACAAATACCGGTGTTATTTGTGACTCATTTATGCTTCATCAATGGCTTTTCCGATATCACTTCTGCAGTATTTATTATCGAAGTCTACCAGTTTAACTGCCTCATAGGCATTAGCACGAGCCTTTTTAAGGTCATCTCCAGTTGCTACCACACCAAGGACGCGGCCTCCGTTGGTAACGATCTTGCCGTCTTTGAATTTTGTTCCGGCATGGAAGACATAGTAGCCGTCTTTATCTTTGAAATTCTCAAGTCCTCTGATCTCCAGACCTTTATCGTATTTCACCGGATAGCCGTCGGATGCCAGTACCACACAGACTGCTGCATTGTCCTCAAATTCCAGCTCAATCTGATCGAGGCTGCCATCTACACATGCCTCGAAGACATCAATGATGTCATTTTTCATGCGGGGCAGGACAACCTGTGCCTCCGGATCACCGAATCTGGCGTTGTACTCCAGAACTTTCGGACCCTTCGGAGTGAGCATAAGGCCGAAGAAAATGATACCTTTGAATTCTCTGCCCTCTGCTGCCATAGCATCTACCGTCTTCTGATAAATATATTTTCTGCAGAATGCATCTACTTCTTCTGTATAAAACGGACTCGGGGAGAAGGTTCCCATACCACCGGTATTGAGACCCTGATCGCCGTCCAGCGCACGCTTGTGATCCTGCGCAGAGGTCATGATACGGATAGTCTTGCCGTCTACAAAACTGAGCACGGACACCTCGCGTCCGGTCATGAACTCTTCAATGACCATCTGGTTGCCGGCGCTGCCGAATTTCTTATCCAGCATAATGGATTTCACCCCATCTTTTGCCTCTTCCAGCGTATTGCAAATCAGCACACCTTTTCCAAGTGCCAGTCCATCGGCTTTCAGAACAATCGGGAAATCTGCATGTTCCAGATAAGCAAGAGCTTTCTCCGGATCATCAAAATTCTCATAAGCTGCAGTCGGAATGTCATATTTCTTCATAAGATCTTTGGAAAATGCTTTGGAACCTTCCAGAATTGCCGCATTTTTCCGCGGTCCGAAGACGCGCAGTCCCTGTGCCTCAAACACATCCACGATACCGCCTACCAGCGGGTCATCCATACCGATGACCGTCAGGTCGATCTCTTTTTCTTTTGCAAATGCTGCCAGTTTGTCGAACTCCATGGCAGTGATATCCACGCACTCCGCATACTCTGCGATTCCTGCATTTCCTGGCGCACAGTAGATCTTCTCTACCTTCGGGCTCTGTGCAATCTTCCATGCCAGTGCATGTTCTCTTCCGCCGCTTCCAACAATCAAAATTTTCATATGAATGCCTCTCTTATTGTTCAATCAGAGCTTTGCCGCCCTCTACTTTCACTTTACCGTTTGCTATCAGATCAATGGCCCTGGGCATGATCACCCATTCTGCCTCTTCCATTACCCGCAGCTGCAGGGACTTCGGTGTATCATCCTGATGCACCTCCACTGCTTTCTGCAGAATGATTGGTCCTGTATCAGTTCCGTCGTCCACAAAATGTACGGTGGCTCCGGTCACTTTCACGCCTCGGTTCAATACCCCTTCATGTACCTTCAGTCCGTAATAATCTTTTCCACAGAAAGAAGGAATCAGAGACGGATGAATATTAATGATCCGATTTTTAAAATGTTCCACAATCTTCGGCGGAATGACAACCAGACAGCCTGCCAGCACTACAAGATCTGCTTCTGAGTCAATAAGTGCCTGAAGAAGCGCATCGTTAAAAGCTTCCCTGTCCGTAAAATCCTTCTGGCTTAATGCCTTTGCCGGAATTCCTGCTTTGGCAGCCCGCTCCAGCGCATAGGCATTTTTATTATTGCTGATGACCACTTTGATCTCCGCATTGGTAATCCGTCCGTCTGCAATGGAATCGATAATCGACTGCAGATTGGTTCCTCCGCCGGATACCAGAACTGCCAGTTTTAACATAAGGTCACACCCTTCTCACCTGCTTCTACAGAACCAACCACGTACGGGGTCTCCCCTGCTGCCTTCAGTGCCTCCATCGTCTTGTCCACATCTGCCGGATCAACAGCCAGAATCATGCCAAGTCCCATGTTGAAGGTGTTGTACATCATTTCTTCGGTAATATTTCCCTCTTCCTGCAGCATCTTGAAGATCGGAAGTACCGGATAACTGTCTTTCTTCACAACCGCACGCACGCCGTCCGGAAGCATTCTCGGAATGTTCTCATAGAATCCGCCGCCGGTGATATGACTGCAGCCTTTCACAGTCACGCCTGCTTCTTTGACACTCTTTAATGCTTTCACATAGATTCTGGTCGGAGTGATCAGCGTCTCACCCAGGGTAGCGCCCAGATTGTCATAATATGTATTCAGTGCTTCTTCGCTCATACGGAACACTTTTCTTACCAAAGAGAATCCGTTGCTGTGGATTCCGGAAGATGCAATACCGATGAGGGTATCGCCCGGTTTAATGGTCTCTCCGGTGATCAGATCTTTTTTATCAACAACGCCAACTGCAAATCCTGCCAGATCGTACTCGTCTTCCGGCATCAGTCCCGGATGCTCTGCAGTCTCACCGCCGATCAATGCAGCGCCAGCCTGTTTGCAGCCCTCTGCCACACCTTTTACGATCTCTGCGATTTTCTCCGGATAGTTCTTGCCGCAGGCAATATAGTCGAGGAAGAACAGCGGCTCACCGCCTGCACATGCCACATCGTTGACGCACATGGCAACTGCATCGATACCGATGGTATCATGTTTGTCCATGAGAAATGCCAGCTTTACTTTGGTTCCGCATCCGTCGGTTCCGGACAGGAGCACCGGGTCTTCCATATCTTTGATGGCATTTAAGGAAAATGCACCGGAGAAACCTCCCAGTCCGCCAAGGACTTCCGGTCTCATGGTTGCCTTTACATGCTCTTTCATAAGCTCTACTGATTTGTAACCAGCCTCAATATCCACACCTGCGTTTTTGTAATCCATTCTGTAGTCCTCCTTTTCCCTGTACACGTTCTACATCTGTTTCAGATATTCTTTATATCCGATCTCGTCCAGTTTCTTTGCCTTACCTTCTACTTCTTCTTTCATATCTTCTGAATATTTTTTCAGACGCTCCAGAAGCTCCGGATCAGAAGCTGCCAGAATCTTTGCTGCCAGAATACCTGCATTGGCTCCGCCGTTAATGGCTACGGTTGCTACCGGAATACCGGTCGGCATCTGCACGATAGAATAAAGAGAATCCACACCGCCCAGGTCAGAAGTCTTCATTGGAATTCCGATAACCGGAAGCGGGAAAATTGCCGCACACATACCCGGAAGGTGAGCCGCTTTTCCAGCGCCTGCGATAATCACCTTGAAGCCTTTGCTCTCTGCGCTTTTCGCATATTCAAAGAATACGTCCGGCTCTCTGTGAGCGGAGATGATCGTCATCTCAAACTCCACACCCAGTTTTGCAAGTACATCTGCTGCTTTGCTCATGATGGGCATATCTGAATCGCTGCCCATGACAATTCCTACTTTTGCCATCGTAAATCTCCTCCATGTAATGAAACATTTCCCACTTCCGTCCCATGGACTCGTGGAACTTTTATTAGTTTCTTTTATAAGTTATATTGATAATATTGTCTCTACTTATAAGTTATATTACAGGGACTTTCTATAATTGTCAAGACTTCTGCTTAAGTAATATCCGGTAACTCGGAGTAACCATATGTGAGCGGAACCGCTCGCGCTAAGTCCTCGATCCAGCGGTACTAACATTCGAACATCGCTGAACGCTCGTTCTCATGAAGTACCGGGACTGCGGACGTTCCTTTCACATACAGTTACCTCCTTGTCACCTACATATCGTACGCATCCAACGGCACATTTAATTCCTCCGTTCCCGGCAGGACGAATCTTCCGTCCTGGATGATATCCTCAGTGCTGCCATCAGCGTGGATAACCGCGATGGACTCCAGTTCATCATAAGGAATCGTAATGTCCGTGTGACAATTAAAATATGCCTTGCCCGGATCTTCCTTTCGAAGCACAGAACACTCATTTTCCTTTGCCACAATCCGTTTGCCATCCGGATTGAAGGTGTCTGTATCTTCCTCCCAGGAGTAGCAGGTGTCACCCACTGCGAAATGGGGGCCGGTCTTCTCTGCAATGAGAATCGGCATACATGCCTCGATGCCGTATTTTCTTGCCATGACATAGGCCGTAGTATTGGTTCCGATGGCAAATTCTCCCATCGGGAGGGTATCATGATGGAACAGCACATTTTCCTGAATATAACGGCGGTTTTCCTCTTCCTTCTCATAGTTGCCGCAGGTGTAATCCCGGATCATGCCATTCCTGAAGGTGAGGGTCAGATCCCGGTAAAATAATTCGTTGAGATAGACCCCTGTCACATGGAGAAGTCCTTCCGTTCCGGTCAGTTTCGGAGAGGTAAATACTTCTCCTACCGGAATATTAACGTCTGCCACACAGTTTTCAAAGACAGTCTCCTTCTCTGAATCCTGCTTCTCTGCCAACGCCACCGTCAGATCAGTCCGGTTGGCACCAGCTCCCTGAATGTGGACAGAAGTTCCTTTATCCAGCGCATTGATGATCGTCTGCTGGATTCTCTGATAGGTGTGATAGTCCAGTGTATTGATCTTCACAGTCTCCGTAAAGATCTCCTCAAAATGTTCGCCAATATCCGGTACCGGGAAGGCAATAATGGTAAAGCTCCGCTCCTCACCCGGAATATATTCATTGGTCATCTGGCCTGCCTTACTGTTTAAGAGCACCTGATTTTTCTGCTGCTTTTCGTTCAGCTTCAGTGCTTCTTCCTTTCCTTTCGGCTCAAAGGGTTTCTCTCCGAAAATCTCCATAACAGCAGGACCTGCATGACCTTTGGACAGTTCTTTATATTCTTCAAAGGTGGTCTTCATTACTCCCAGCTTCCGCTCCACGAAAGCCTTGTCCATAAAGAGGGCTGCATCACCTTTATGATCATAATCATACTGCCGGTTAGGAGAACTTGCATAATAACCGATCTTGTTATTTTCCCGCATGTTGACTCTGCTCACAGCCGCCCGATAAATAATACTCTCAAGACCCATATCCGCAAAATTCTTCACGGCCTGACGGATGATACGCTCAAATCCCAGACAGTAACGGATATTCACAGTCTTTTTCTTTGACAGGTCTTTGCCGTTGGCCACAAATCCAATCCGATAACCTTCTGTGAATACGGACGCCAGCTTCCGGATCTCCTCCTCCGGAAGGGTATTTAAAAAGGTGCTGGTCTTCAGCTCTGTCTCACTGATGTACTCGCCGAATTGATAGAGATAACGCGGATCTGATAAATCCTCTCCCATGATAATGTCTCTTGCAAAAGACAGGGACGGATCTACCTGCTCACGAACCCGGTATGCCGCCATCACATCACTATAATCACTCATAAACCAGTATACATCCTTGCGAAGACGCTCTTCCTCTGGCTGCTCACCATCTGCGTATTCGCTGTGAATCTGCAGGAACAGTTCCATATGAATGAGCAGTTCCTCTTCTCTTCCCTCAAATGCATAGACGATCATACCGCGGATCTCGGTATAAATAAAGGACAGAATCTGTCCCACACCTTCGCCCAACATCTGCACGGCATAAGACGGATTGGCAAAGCTCTTTTCATATGCCTCGCCCTCAATATCCCCATACAGCTCTCTGTTCCATTTCTGAAGTTCTGCAAGAGAGGCATGTTTCCAGTCTTTTTTCTCCAGCACCAGTTCCATAAACTGTGCTGTTCTTTTAAAATAATCTCCTGCCGGACCTTCCACTTCCGGATTTGCGGCAATCTGGTGGATACGCTCCACCGCCAGATCCATGCGTTCCTTTAAATCTTCTCTTTCTTCCATTTTCTCACCATCCGAGTATATAAATTGATACAAAACCTGCCAGCAGCAGAAAATTCAGCCCGCAGCCAAGCCGCGGAAATAACCGGTAGGTTCCTTCCTCCCGGTATCCAAGGATTCCATAATATAATCCGGCGCAGGCGCACAGCATGGCCAGGAATCCGGTCACTGCAATGATTCTTCCTGCCTGACCGCTTCGTATATAAGCTGCCGCAACAGATGCCGCAAAAAGCAGCAGCGCAGCCCCACCAAGTCCACTGGATATGATTCCCTGACGGGAATGCTTTTTATCCGTGAACCGGATTTTTTTCTTATTCCACATGTCTTTCTTTCCTCCGATGCCATTTTATCAGGCGGTACAATCCATATCCCAGACAGCACCCCCATGTATTTAACAGGACATCATCCACATCACAGCTTCCCACTTTCAGTACCAGCTGTGATAATTCCACCATCAGACTTAACTCAAATCCAATAAATGTCGTTCTCAAGAATCCGGACGGTTTCCGGCCAATCGACGGCAGTAAAGCACCAAAGGGAATAAATCCAATGACATTTCCGCCCAGATTCAAAAATACATATCCAATACCGATCTGTTCCCGATACCGAAGATATCGGCTGATTTCCTGAAATGGAACCAGATTATACCGATACTCCCCTTCCAGGAACGTACGCCCCCATTCTTCTGAAAAAATGAGAAAATAGACCAGCAAAACCAGATAGACACCGAGAAAAATTCTGCACCAGAACCGGATTTTTTTCTCCGTTTTTTCTTTCACCAAATCTCCTTTACAAGGCGTCAAAAGGAGGGGCGCATCATGCCCCTCCCAGCCTAAAACATCAAATCAGATTTTCCTTTTAAAAGGCGTGCGCCATTTACAATCGTCAGAATTCCAGTGACTACACCTGTTACCAGCACAATAATGCCGAGCGCCAGCGTACCGCCGCCTACACGTCCCATTAATTTATAGGTTTTCTCATTGTTCATGCAGAAGTTACCCCCTTATTTTGCTCCGTACTGTTCATAGTATGCATCGATGGCAGCTTTTAATGTGTCGTCGATGATGACTTTGCCCTTGTACGGACGGTTATACAGATATTCTACCACATCTGCCATGGTTACGATAGCGTTGGTTGGGAATCCGTAGAGATCTTTTACCTCATCAAGAGCGCACTTTACGCCGCCCTTTCCAACTTCCATACGATCCAGCGATACCATAAGCCCCACGATTTCTACATCAGCTGCTCCTTTTACCTTCGGCACGGTCTCTTCCATGGATTTTCCGGAAGTGGTAACATCCTCGATCATGACAACGCGGTCACCGTCTTTTAATTTGCTTCCCAGGAAGCTTCCCTTGTCAGCGCCATGATCCTTCTCCTCTTTCCGGTCGGAGCAATAACGAATCTCTTTTCCAAACAATTCACTGTATGCAATCGCAGTGACTACGCTCAGCGGAATGCCCTTGTATGCCGGTCCGAAAAGTACATCAAAATCATCCCCATATTTATCATGAATGGCTTTCGCATAATACTCACCCAGCTTCTTTAACTGGGAGCCCGTTACATATGCACCTGCATTCATAAAAAACGGGGATTTTCTGCCGCTCTTTAATGTGAACTCGCCGAATTTCAGCACATCACAATCTACCATAAATTCTATAAATTCCTGTTTATACTGTTCCATTCTTTCATCCTCCTGTGTTAGGTCCGTGTCCTTTAGCGCACTGCGCCGACCAGATCTTTGATATCTTCTACCTGATATTTTTTCATATAAGCTTCAATACCTTCTGCCACTTCTTTTGCGGCATAGGGATTGGCAAAATTCGCAGTTCCCACAGAAACCGCGGTTGCTCCTGCCAGGATAAATTCCAATGCATCATCTGCGTTCGTGATACCGCCCATGCCGATGATCGGAATCTTCACCGCGTTGGCTGCCTGATATACCATCCGGACTGCCACCGGTTTCACAGCCGGACCGGACATACCTCCGGTCTTATTTGCCAGAGCAAAGGTTCTTCTGTTGATGTCAATCTTCATACCGGTCAGGGTATTGATCATGGACAGGGCGTCTGCTCCGCCTGCCTCTGCGGCTTTTGCCATGACAGTAATGTCCGTCACATTGGGACTTAATTTCATGATGACCGGCTGTTTTGCCCGTTTTTTTACCTGCTCAGTAATATGCTGCAGTGCTTTCGGATCCTGTCCGAAGGCAATGCCGCCTTCCTTTACATTTGGGCAGGAAACATTGATCTCCAGCAGATCCACCGGCTCCTCCGCCAGACGCTCTACCACCTCACAGTAATCTTCTTCACTCTTTCCGCAGACATTGACGATGATCTTCGTATCATACTGCTTCAGGAACGGAATATCTCTTTTTACAAATACATCAATCCCCGGGTTCTGCAGGCCAATGGCATTGAGCATGCCGCTTCTGGTCTCTGCGATTCGAGGTGTCGGATTGCCCGGCCACGGCACATTTGCCACACCCTTGGTCACTACGGCACCCAATGCTCCCAGATCATAAAATTCACTGTACTCAGCACCGGATCCAAAGGTTCCGGATGCAGTCATGACTGGATTTTTAAGCTCCACACCTGCGATGGTTACTTTTGTATTCATTACAGTTCCACCTCCGTACTTAAAAATACCGGTCCATCCTTGCAGACTCTCTTATTGTGCACATGGGAATGTCCGTCCACCTCTTTTGACTGGCAGACACAGGCAAGACAGGCTCCGATGCCGCAGGCCATGCGCTCTTCCATGGAAATGTAACACTCGATGCCTTTTTCCTCCGCATAAGCCTTGATAGCACGGAGCATCGGTTTCGGACCGCAGGCATAGATGACATCTGCTTCGATTCCATGCTCACGGACAGCATCCATGACATTTCCCTTCGTTCCTGCACTTCCATCTTCCGTTGCGATATAGAAGTCTCCGGATGCGGACAGTTCTTCTGTCAGGAACAGTTCATCCCGGTATCCGGCTACTGTCTGCACTCCCGTACAGCCCTGTGCCTTCAATGCAGCTCCCAGCTGTACCATCGGCGGCACGCCGATACCTCCGCCCATCAGAAGCGGCTTCTTTCCTTTTAACGGGAATCCATTTCCCAGAGGTCCTAAGATCTCCAGTTTATCTCCGGCTTTCCGTCCGGAAAATTCTGCAGTTCCTTCTCCGACTACCCGATATACAAGGCGAAGCTTTCCTTCCTCTGCATTGATTTCGCAGATACTGATGGGACGCGGCAGCATATGACTTCCATCACTGCTGTATACGGACACGAACTGTCCCGGAACTGCGCCTTTTGCAATCTGCTCGGTCTGAAGCCACAGGCTGAAAATTCCGGAAGCAATCTCTTTCTGCTCCAGAACGGTGGCAAATTCTCTGTTCTTCATGTCTTTATTTTCTCCATTCTTCGACGCAGGCGGAACACGTCCTACGCATTCCGCCCGTATGATCATCTATTAAAGTGCTGCGTCCAAAGCTCCCTGAATATCTGCAATCATAGCCTCTACGGCCGCACGGGATGCATCCCCAAAATTCTCTGCTCCGAATTTTGCATATGCTTCCTGTTTGTAAGCGGCAATGATACCTCTGGAAGAATTGACAATCGCACCAAGACCGTCTTCATTAAAGAAATGAACCAGGTCTTTTCCTTTTCCGCCCTGTGCTCCATATCCCGGTACCAGAATGAAGGATTTCGGCATTACTTTACGAAGAATCTCTCCCTGCTCCGGATAGGTGGCACCTACTACGGCTCCGATGTAGCTGTAGCCATCACCCATGTGATCTTCGCCCCACTGAGCTACCTTCTCGCCTACCAGTTCATACAGCGGTTTTCCGTTGATCAGCTGGTCCTGAAATTCACCGCTGGACGGGTTGGATGTTTTTACAAGGATAAAGAGACCTTTCTTTTCCTCTTTGCAGACATCAATGAAGGGTTTCACGCCGTCAGATCCAAGATACGGATTGACCGTAGCAAAATCCTCATCAAAACCTGCATAGGTTTTACTTCCCACCTGCACCTTTCCAAGATGACCGGTCGCATAGGCCGCAGAAGTGGAACCGATATCACCACGTTTAATATCACCGATCACTACCAGATCTTTAGATTTGCAGTAATCTACAGTTTTCTTATATGCTTTCAGGCCCTCGATGCCAAACTGCTCATACATGGCAATCTGCGGTTTGACTGCCGGAATCAGATCATAGGTCTTGTCTACGATCTCTTTATTGAACTGCCAGATTGCTTCTGCCGCTCCCTCCAGAGTTTCTCCAAACTCGTCAAACGCTTTTTTCTGAATATGCTCCGGTACATAAGAAAGCATCGGATCAAGTCCTACCACGATAGGTGCCTTTGTTTTCTGGATCTTATTGATCAGTTTGTTAATCATGGAAATCTCCTTTGTCTGTCTTAATTTTTCTGCGTTCTAGTGTAGCATAACTGTTCCGCGATTTCAATGCGTATCCAACACCTTTTCCAGTTCTTCCACCACAATCTTCAATGCTTTGATTCTCGCATATTTTTTATCCACAGATTCCAGTATATGCCATGGAGCATAGGTGGTACTGGTTCTGGCAATCATCTCATTGACCGCGATTTCATACTGATCCCACTTTTCCCGGTTTCTCCAGTCCTCATCCGTAATTTTCCACTGCTTTTCCGGTGTATTCTGACGGTCCGTAAAACGGCGCAGTTGGGTTACTTTGTCAATCTGTACCCAGAATTTAATAATCACAGCACCCCAGTCGTGGAGTTCCTTTTCAAATTCATTAATCTCATTATAGGCGCGTTTCCAGTCATTTTCACTGCAGAAGCCTTCCAGGCGTTCCACCATAACTCTTCCATACCAGGTTCGGTCAAAGATAGCTATATGCCCGGTCTTGGGAAGTCTGGTCCAGAACCGCCACAGATAATGCCTTGCCTTCTCATGAGGCTCCGGACTGGCAATCGGATGTACTTCGTAGCCTCTCGGATCCAGTGCTCCTGTAATCCGCTTAATATTACCGCCCTTTCCTGCTGCATCCCAGCCTTCATAGGCGATAATCACCGGCACTTTCTTCCGGTACAGGCGATTGTGAAGGTCTCCCAGACAGGTCTGCAGCCGCTTTAATTCTTCCTGATATTCTTCATCTGCCAGCTCTTTGTCCAACGGGATCTCGGAGAGCAGCGGCATCTTTTCCAACGGAAAAACATTTTGCAGAAGCGGCGCCGCCATATTCCGGTTATGAAACGCAATGTCAATTCCCTGAGTCAGCGTCTCCAACACCTGCAATTCCGTCCATTTCTTTGATTTGGCATCAATGATGTACCAGGGTGCCGATGGCATACTGGTGTCTTTCATATAGGAAGAAAACGCATCCACACATTTCTCATAATGATGATTCTGCCACATGTCATTTCTATTGACACGCCACATGGTATCCTTCTCTTCTGTCAGATGTTTGATCCGTTTCTTCTGCTCTTTTTCTGAAATGTGCAGAAAAAATTTCATAACCAGATATCCATTATCCGTCAGCTGACGCTCAAACCGGCGAATGCTCTCGATCCGTCTGGTATATTCTGATTCTTTCAGTTCTCCGCGCAGATAATCACCCACCGTCTCACCCATCCAGCCAGAATCCAGAAATACAAATTTTCCTGCTTCCGGAATCTTTGCAAAATACCGGTACAAGAACGGATGCCGCTCCTCTTCCTCGCTCTTCTTCTCCATAGATTCTACCTTAAAGAAACGCGGATCAATGTTTTGAATAATCTCTCCGATGCAGCTTCCCTTTCCAGCTGTTCCCCAGCCCTCCATAAGCACCAGCACCGGAATCTTCTTCTCTTTAATGAGCATCTGCTGCCGCGCCAGCTTCTCCCTCGCTGCAGTAAGACGTTTTTTCAGTTCCTCTTCCTCCGGTTTCTCTGCAGCTTTCCATTCTCTCAGCATATGTGTACCCCCCTGAACCATTCTATTTTTTATATTTTCCAAACAAAAACAATCGTAAAATTCCCGCATGGTCAATGATGTAGATAAGCGCTGCCGTGATGGCACTCATGACCACAAATGCTGCTCCTGCGTAGAGCAGTCCCTCCGCACTCCAGAAAGTGTAGGCAATTTCCTCCGGATTCAGCACTTTTGCAAACTGGTAATGAAGGACATAGATTTCCAGCGTATAAAGTCCCAGCTGTGCAAGTTTCTGTTTTGCCCGGCAGTCTTTCCAGTCCAGCACGATCCGGATTAGCCAGAAACATCCAAGGAAGGATGCAATGGTCTGTACCCCAAGCATCACAATGCCAGTCACCGTCACCAGATCCAGTTTCACGACCATCATTAGAAATACAATGCCGCCAATCCAGGTTGTCCACCGCTGCAGCCGCACCGGTACATACTTTTCCACCAACTCCTCATGCATTCCCACAAAATATGCCACGGTGTAATAGGGGAGATAAATTACCAGTATGGACGGACTTAAGAACGTCACACCTGCCAGATATGCTGCCAGAATCCCGCCGCATCCCAAGAACCAGATCACCCAGAACACCATTTCTTTGCCTCTGCCCCACAGATTCTGGAGCAGTTGCGCTACATAAGCAAGCAGCGTAAATAAAAATAATGTCATCAAAAACCATAAACCATAGTCCAGCTGAAACAATACCGTCTTCAATGCCCGCGGCACATAGGTCAGATGCTGCACCACCAACCAGGAAAAGAATGGGAGAAGATATGCCACTGCCCGCTTTTTCATGCGCACGCTAAATTGTTCTACACTCTGTATTTTCGTCCCTTTTCCTGTCAGATATCCACTGACCAGAAAAAATAATGGCATCTGGATGGATTTGATCACATCATAGAGATAGGGATCCGTCATATGATTATGGACCTGTACGTGTCCGAACATGACCAGCAAAATGGCAATTCCTTTCAGACAGTCCAGGGATTCGTTCCGTTCTTTCATGTAGATACCTCATTATTACAGACTACAGTCAGCTAAGCGAGTATCTGTAACAGTCTGTGAGCGGAACCGCTCGCGCTAAGTCCTCGATCCAGCGGTACTAACCTTCGAATGTCGCTTAACGCTCCTTCTCAGGAAGTACCGGGACTGCGGACGTTCCTTTCACAGACTGTCACCTTCACTCGCATTAACATTCCTATATATCAGTTTATCACAGTGATTGCCGAGGAGCAATAAATGTGTTAGACTATTCAAAGTTTAACACATTCACATGGAGAGAACACACTATGATAGAAAAAATCAAAAAGACACCGCTCTACCCAGTGTTGGCAGGAATTTACCCGCGGTTTCACAAGGTCTACATCTGGCTGGTATGGCAGATCTGCTATCTGCTTCCGGTAGAGCATAAAAAAATCGTCTTCAGCAACTTTAACGGCGGCGGCTTTGGCGACAATACCCGCTACATTGCGGAGGAATGCATCCGCCGGAAGATTCCTTATAAAATGTATTGGGTCTGTGAAAAGCCTGGCTGCACATTTCCACCGGAACTAACCATCATCCGGCCCAACACTGCAGCTTTTGTCTATCACATGGCAACCGCCGGTGTCTGGGTGGACAATACGAGAAAGCTTTATTATTTCAAAAAGAAAAAAAGGCAGACTTACATCCATACTTGGCATGCAGGTCCCGGTTTGAAACGGATCGAGCGCGACGCAGGCAGCGGACTTTCCAAAGAGTACATCTCCTATGCGAAAAAGGATTCCAAGGCTATCGACCTGCTTCTGTCCAACTGCAGATTCTGGACCCAGTGTTTTAAAAGCTGCTTCTGGTATGATGGTCCAATTATGGAAAAGGGACTTCCCAAAAATGATCTGTATTTTCAGGATCAGACTCCTCTTCGCAGCATGATCCGTGACTACTACCATCTTCCTCAGGATATAAATCTGGTGCTCTATGTACCGACCTGGCGTGAGAACCGGAAGCTCAATGCTTATCATCTGGATTTTGACGGATGTATCAAGGCCTTCGAGGAACGCTTCGGCGGCAAATGGGCCATGCTGGTCCGCATGCATCCTAACGTAAATGCAGCAGACTTCGACATTCACTACACGGACCGGATCATCAACGCTTCTCCATACCCTAACAGTCAGGAACTTCTGGCTGCTGGAGACGCTGTCATCACAGACTACTCCTCCTGCGGATTTGATTATCTGCAGCTGGACCGCCTGTCCTTCTTCTATGCAGAGGACTATGATCAGATGAAACGGGACAAAGGATATTATATGGAACTCTCTGAGCTTCCGTCTCCGATTGCCTTCAATAACGGACAGATGTTGAAAAACATTCTGGATTTCTCATGGGAAGAATACGAGAAAAAAAGAAAGACTTTCATGAAAAAAATGGATTATTACGATGATGGTCACGCGGCAGAAGCGGTAGTTGATTATATTTTGGAGCTGAAATAGTGCCGAAACGAAAATCCCCGGAGGGCAGTCCGGGGATTTTCTTATTCCATTACGGTGGAATCATGCCGAGGGTTAGTTGTCATTTTTTCCATCTTTAGTTCTTACTTTATGATTTCATCATCTTATTAATATTAAATGGCGGCAAAACAACGCATTCAACTCCAGGCTGTGCCGTCAGAAGAGAAACCTCACTTCTTAAATACGGCATCATAATAGCAACCGCATTTTTACTGATCAAGTCATTCTTTTTCGACTCGTCCAGCACTTCTTCATCATCAAAAGAGAAAAATCCAACTAAATTAATTTCCAACGTATACTCTTCTGGCTTCTTTCCTTGTATTTTATTTTACTTGACATAATTTATTATACCATGAATGGCAGGTTCTTCGGAGCCTGCTTTTTCATTTTTTTGGACACAAAAAGGAGCTGCTGCTCCATAGATGATTACTCCATCTATTTTGCAACAGCCCCTTCTCACTCTAAATCTCCGTAAAAGAGTACCTCTGCAGCAATCCTGCCGACTCAATATCAATGACAACAGATCCATCTGCCTGCAGGGTTTTCTCCAGATGGAGTTCCTTATCTTTATGGCGGGCACGGACATAGGCTTCCGGATCTTCCACTTCTGCCTCCTCAAAGAACACATCCCGCATCTGATTATTGGCACATTCATTGAAAATCTCATGTACGATCTCATATTCTTTCATGATTCATTCCTCCTGATTCTTCCGGTATAATACTAGTCCTGCTCATCCACCTGTTTTTTCAGATACCGTCCTACCACATGGGCAAAGGTAGATAACGTCCTGATATAGGCAAAATCTTTTCCAAAAATTCTCCGCTCCGCAGATAGATCCTGTTCTTCTCCGGCAAAGACACCCAGTACAGAAATCCCCTGGGAACGAAGGCGGCGCACTTCTGCCGCTGTATCCTTCACCGCATATTCTCCGGTGTAGACAGCCGGATTCTTAACATTGGGACGGTTAAGCACCACATCGTTTGGGCGGCCGTCACTGAGCATAATGAGGATTTTGTTCTCTTCCGGCCGTTGGAGAAGTCCGTCGGCTGCTGCCCGGAGCGCCAGACCGTCCCGATTGCTGGATGATGAGGTAAACTCCAGAATCCGCCAGTCTGCTTCTGCCTTTTCGTCATATTCCCGGAATCTGCGCATCACTGTATAGCTCCAAAAGCTGCAAAAGCTGAACACCCGATGGGGAATCCCCGCTTTTGACAGAGCCGCCGATAAGATAAAGCCCTGCAGTGCCACATCCTGCTGCCGTCCCCTCTGAGAACCGCTTCCATCCATGAGAATGTCTACTACAAAATCGGAATTAAGCTTCTTCGAAGTCCTTAAGAAGAGCCGGGCATCCTCCGTCCGCCCCACCTTCCACAGTTTTGAAGGAATGACTGTCCCGAAAGTACTCCGTGTCTGCTCTGCTTCATTTCTTGCCTGCAAAGACCGTTTTAGGAGATTTCCAAGCTGAGTAATGTTCTGCCTTGCCATCCGCTGATGCTGCCGGTAATATCTTCGGTTCAGCTCCAGTGTCCGGCATGCCAGCACATAGGTATTATTTTCCCGGACGTAATTTTCGATAATGCCATCTGTATAATAAAGACGACAGTCCCCATGAACACCGCGGCAGATTCTGCGGTTCATCCGTTCCTGCTCCCGTTCGTCCATATAAGACCGTCCAAAATTCAGTTCAATATAAGAGTACATTTTCCGGGCTGCCTCTTCTGTCACCAGAAGCTTCTTTGCCCTGCTCTTCCGTTCCTGCTCCTCCATCTCCGGCGGAATGACACTGCTGTCCACCTGACGCATCATTTCCTCGAGGGTAGCTTCTTCCGCTGTCTCATCCAGAAAATCCTGCCAATTGAATTTCTTTAAGTCCTCTGCACTGACAGCAAGTACCTGCTCCAATGTGCCGTGCTCCTGCTCAAATTCCGGATCTACCAGTCGATTATAAAAATCGTCTACTTTTCGAATGACTTCCTCAGTGGTCTCTGCTTTTCGGAGAGCCAGCAGCTGATCTACCTGCTCACGCACTCTTCGCTCTGCCGCGTAAGTTCCATTCAGTCCTTCCTGCAGCATGGCAATCTTCATACGGCCCACCGGATTGTTGTACCGGGCCAATCGGTCAAAATCCCGATCCAGCAAATCTTCAAAAGCTCTTTTCCGGAGTGTCCGGACTCCTGCCCTCTCCTCACATATTTTTTCTGACACCGCCTGATCTACGCACATCTGCGCCAATCCCATAAGAGAAGATTCCTCTGCTCCCATATACAGCTTTTTCACCAGGTACATGCCGAAAGCATCTTTAGAAAAGAAACGCGCAAAAGCCCCCTGTTTCACCGCGTCATAGAGGGATATATATTTAGAACGCTGAAAAGAATCAATATCCAGACTCACTTCCAGAGCATAATCCCCACTGACGGTCCAGAGCAGGTTTTTTATGCGGTTTTCCAGTTCATAACGGTATTCTTCATCCGGCATCAGAATACATTCTCCTTCGTCCAGTCTTCCGGAATGCGTGTCATGACCATATCTGACACAATTTCCTTTTCAAAAATATCAAATGCTTTGTTGGTAATTCCCATCTGCACTGCCTGATAAGGAGGAAGACCGATCTCCACCGCACCAAGGGAACCAAGAAGTCCTCTCAGATCCAGTGCTTTGGTAGAAATCTCACTGTTCTGGGCCTTTGTCTGCAAATCCAGAAACAATCCGCAGAAGGCATCTTCAGCCGCTTCCTTGATTCCCGGATAATCATGCCGAATAATCTTTCTTAAATTTTCTTCCGAAAGCTCCGGCATATCAATGACGAGAAACCGGGACACCAGCGCTTCATTTAACTCTCTTGTTCCTGCATATCCGTAGTTCATGGTTCCGATAAAGCGGGTAGCCGGATGAAGCTCAATCCTCTCATATCCCGGCACATCGATCATCCGCCGATAGTCGAGGGTGGCATGAAGCACACTGGCTGCATCATTTTTTGCCATATTGATCTCATCGAAGACACCAAATCCGCCTTCTTCCGCACAGCGGTACACACTTCCTTTTCTGAGCTGTACTTCATTATTTCTGAAGGTGTCCGTTCCAATCAGGGAACTGCTGTCGGTATTTACATTAAAAGAAATATTATAGGAAGGTCTTCCAAACATCCAGGCCAGATTTTCCGCCAGAATATTTTTACCGGTAGCCTTTCCTCCTGTGAGCAGCAGATTAGACCCTTGGAGCAGCGCCGCCATGGCCATCTCCAGAATTTCTTTCCCATAGAAAGGAATCTTCGGTTCCGAGATCCGGTTTCTTACTGCCTCGTGAACAGGATACTCTTTTCGGAATGCTTCCACCTGCTCGATGAGCACCGGGGATACTTCCTGTTCCTCTAAAAACTGTAATTCTTTCTGCATCTTTCTCTCCTCATCAGTCCTCCAGAAACTGTGCCAGCACATAGTTGCTCACATCAATTCCATAATCTGTTAGACAGATTTTACCATTCTTTTCCTGTAAAAGCTGTTGTTTCTGCAACTCTTCCAGTAACTTCTCATAATGTTCCCGGTAAGGTCCAGGATCCACGCCCTCCATCTTCCGAAGGCCCAGGAAGAAATATTCCTCCCGGATATCCTGCTCACTTAAATGCTCATTGCTTCCTGCAAAATTTCCCCTGAGATATTCGGTCAGATCTTCCTGCACGGTACTTCTGACACTATTTAGCAGAGAGGATGCCCCAAGACCAAATCCTTTGTAATCCCTTCTGCTCCAATACCCCAGATTATGACGGCAGGCATAGCCTTTTCTGGCATAATTGGAAATCTCATACCGTTCATATCCTTGCTCTGCCAGAATCCGCTTCGTGTCATAATACATCTGCCGTTCTTCGTCTTCCGGAGGCAGGAGTTCCGGATGGTCTGCATACTTCTCATAGAAAGGCGTTCCTTCCTCAATGATCAGACTGTATGCTGAAATATGCTCCGGATTAAGAACCAGCACTTTCTGCAATGTTTCCTGCCAACTCTTCCGGGTCTGTCCAGGGAGCGCAGACATGAGATCCACATTGATATTGGTAAATCCGGCAGTTCTCGCCGCCTCATAGCTTTTCAGAAACTGCTCCCAGGTATGGATTCTCCCCAGTTTCTGTAATTCTTCATTATCTGCCGATTGAAGTCCAAAACTGATCCTGTTTATACCAAAAGAACGGTAGGCGTCAAGTTTTCTTCCGTCTACCGTTCCCGGATTGGCTTCTATGGTCACCTCTGCATCCGCTTTCCAGTCAAACTGCCGATGCAGAAGATCCATCACACGCCCGATCTCTTCTTCCGGAAGGATACTGGGGGTACCGCCTCCAAAGAATGCGGATACCACCTCATAGTCTTCTGCCAGTGGGGCCGCCTTCTGGATTTCCTCCAGCAGACGATCTACATACTGTGCCTGCACTTCCCGGCCGGCCGGAGCCGACCGGAAATCACAGTATGCACATTTTCGGACACAAAATGGAATGTGAATATATAGTTCCAGTTCCTTTTTCATCTTATTTGTCATCCAGTTTTAATACACTCATGAATGCTTTCTGCGGGATCTCCACATTTCCTACCTGACGCATCCGCTTCTTACCTTCCTTCTGTTTTTCCAGAAGCTTCTTCTTTCGGGAAATATCTCCGCCGTAACATTTTGCCAGAACGTCTTTTCTCATGGCTCTGACGGTCTCACGGGCAATGATCTTTCCGCCAACGGCTGCCTGAATCGGAATTTCAAAAAGATGACGCGGAATCTCGTCTTTCAGCTTCTCACACATTCTGCGGCCCCTCTCATAAGCAGATGCACTGTGTACGATGAAGGAAAGCGCGTCCACTTCCTCTTTGTTAATAAGGATATCCAGTTTCACCAGCTCGGACTGTACGTATCCCTTGAATTCATAGTCAAAGGATGCATATCCTCTGGAACGGGACTTCAGCGCATCGAAGAAATCATAAATGATCTCATTGAGTGGAAGATCATATTTCAGAAGGGCACGGGTCTCCTCAATATATTCCATACCAAGATAAATTCCGCGGCGCTCCTGGCAAAGATCCATAATAGAACCGATAAATTCCGTCGTTACCATAATCTCCGCACTGACCATCGGCTCTTCCATATATTCGATCTCGGATGGATCCGGCAAGTTGGACGGGTTGGTCAGTTCAATCATCTCCCCATTCGTCTTATGCACCCGGTAAATAACACCCGGTGCTGTGGTCACCAGATCAAGGTTATATTCTCTCTCCAGACGCTCCTGAATGATTTCCAGGTGCAGTAACCCTAAGAATCCGCAACGGAAACCAAAGCCAAGGGCAATGGAAGTCTCCGGCTCAAACTGCAGGGACGCATCATTCAGCTGAAGCTTCTCCAACGCATCCCGAAGATCCGGATATTTGGCACCGTCGGCCGGATAGAGTCCACAGTATACCATGGACTGTACCTTTTTATAACCTGGCAGTGGTTCTGCACAGGGGTTGTCCCGGTCCGTGACGGTATCACCCACGCGGGTATCTTTTACATTTTTAATACTTCCGGTAATATAACCTACCATGCCGGCGCTTAGCTCGTCACAAGGAATAAACTGACCTGCTCCGAAATATCCCACTTCCACCACATCGGCTTCCGCTCCGGTCGCCATCATTTTGATCGGCGTTCCTTTACGGACGGTTCCTTCTTTGATCCGGCAGAAAATAATAACTCCTTTGTAAGAATCATAAAGAGAGTCGAAAATCAGCGCCTGCAGCGGTGCATTCGGATCTCCCTTTGGAGCCGGAATCTTCGTCACGATCTGCTCCAGCACTTCTTCTACATTCAGACCTGTCTTCGCAGAAATCCGGGGGGCGTCATGGGCTTCGATACCGATAACATCTTCGATCTCCTCCACCACACGGTCCGGATCTGCACTCGGCAGATCAATTTTATTAATAACCGGCATCACATCCAGGTCATGATCCAGTGCCAGATATACATTGGCCAGCGTCTGGGCCTCAATTCCCTGGGCTGCATCCACCACCAGAATGGCACCGTCACAGGCTGCAAGGCTTCGGGATACCTCATAGTTAAAGTCTACATGTCCGGGAGTATCTATCAGATTAAAAATATACTCCTCCCCATTCTTTGCTTTATAAACAGTACGGACGGTCTGAGCTTTGATGGTAATTCCACGTTCTCTTTCCAGGTCCATATTATCCAGCACCTGAGCCTGCATCTCCCGGCTGGTGAGCAGTCCGGTCTTCTCGATAATCCGGTCTGCAAGGGTTGATTTTCCATGGTCTATATGGGCTACAATGCAAAAATTACGAATTTTGCTCTGATCGATTTCTGACATACTTCTTTTCCTCCGTATCTTACATCATATCATGTTCCAAAAACCTTATCAAGCAAATCTGCCAGTGGTTCCATGGTATTCATGATCTCTTCTACTGTGTTGGTCTGGGCGCCCACCTCGATGAGCAGCGCTTTTTTTGACAGATGAAGGTTATAGCGGAGACTTTTCAGATAAATATTCCGGGCCAGTCCCGGATAATACTGTTCGCAGAGCAGCTTTAGCTGCAGGGTAAGAGCCAGATTATCCTGCCGATAAGGATTGTAAAGATAATCAATGGATCCGTTTTTTCTCGTTCTGCTCAATCCATTAAAAAACATAAAACGTGCCATGGTCTTTCCATTGATCTCCGTTACCAGACGAGTTCCTTCTGCCACACCATCCCGGTGCAGATCAATGACTGACTGGATGGAAGGATAGGTTTCCAAAATTCCACTAATCTCCTCCTGCGCCCGGCTGTAGGCTTCGCTTCGGTCCAGTTTTCCATCGATGAGATCATAGACACTGGTTACATGGAGTACCTGATATCCCCGCTCCGTCAGATACTGTGTCAGCACCTCTCCCGCACCTACAATCGTCGTAGAATTATCCCCCGGCACAGAATCCACAAACCCTTCCTGGGAATGGGTATGGTAAATGAGAATCTGCGGGCCATCCACACTTTTGTCAATTCCCATATCTTCAGATAATAAGGTCTCCGCATCCAGTTCCTCCGGTGTAATATAGGTATTCGGTTCGATCGTATAAAAATGACTGGTCAAATAATCAAAATCCGACAATTCCTCCAGGTTATAAAGGGTCCCGACAGAGGCAGTTTTTGTCCCTTCTTCCGGCTGTGCCTCTTCCTGCTCTGCTGTCACCTCTGGTTCCGGCATCTCTGTCTGTTCCTGATCCTTCTGTTCTTTTTCCTGTTCCAGCGCATGTTCATTTTCCTGCCGGGTCAGGGACGCCAGATCGTAGGCTTTTCCTTCCTCATCTGTCTCATTTTCATCATGGACGCCTCCGGTCACCAACATTTCATAGGTAGCCGTATTTTCTGCCTCTTCTCTATGTACCGCACATACCTCCAGCTTTTTCAGCGGATGCATGGTCATAGCCCAGTTTACATACCATTCTTCCAGAGAATCTGCTTCCTCCTCCCGGATTTCCAGCATTAATCCCGGATACAACATCCTGGCTGCCATCCGCTGGATGGACTGCTGCCCCATAGCCGCTGCTTCCGCCAGAAGCGTCGATGGATGCTCGGGACAGAACCTCCTGCCACCCGTAAATATAATATAAAAACTGCCTATGAAAAAGAAACAGCCGAGCAGCCTTCCTGAAATTTTCCCCAGATATTGCTTCATTGCTTTCTCACCCGTTTATATATATGGGAAATTTCGTCTGTCTATGCTTTTTCGGAAATCTGAAAAGCTATATTCAGGGCCTCCGATAAGGTAAAGCTTAACTGTTTGATGATCTCATCAATATTTTTGGGTGTCACGAACATGCCGTTCAGATGGGGCGGCATCCGTTCACAACTGCCCTGGGCATCATAGATAATGGCTGCTGCTTCCACCACAGTAGGAACACCAATGGCAATAACCGGAATTCCAAGACTTTCTTTGGTCAGGCTTCCTCTATGATTGCCTACACCGGAGCCTGGCTGAATACCTGTATTTGTCAGTTGAATGGTTCTTCCAAGCCTCCTGGTGCTTCTTGCCGCCAATGCATCAATGACCAGCAGAATATCGGGAGAGGTCTGATCAATGATCCCCTGCAGAATTTCTGACGTCTCCATTCCAGTCTGGGCCATCACCCCTGGCGCAATTCCGCTGACGGCACTGGCCTGCTCCATTCCCATGGTTTCCTTCCCATATTCCCGGAAAAGATGTCGGGTGATCATAAGATTGGACACCGTTTTCGGTCCCAGTGCATCCGGTGTCACATCCCTGTTTCCAAGTCCCGCTACCAGAACTGACCGGTCACGATTCTCCCCGGTCAGTTCTTTGAGACATCCTGCCAGCGCTTCCGAAATCTCTCTGTGATAATCCTCGTCAGGAACAGCCATCCCTGGCGCTTCCATTGTCAGGTACGTACCCACCGGTTTTCCCATCTCTCTGGCGCCCCGCTCTGAAAGAATCTTCACCCTGGTGATTTTCAGATCCAGCGCTTCTTCATACTCTTCTTCCACGACAACGCCATGAACCTCCGTATCACTTCCATCAAAGCTCTCTCGTGCCTCCAGTGCCAGATCTGTACGCACCCGCATCCGGTCCATCTGTTCTACCTCCTTTTACTTCGGGAATTCGCGGTTCCGCTCACAAACTGTCACTTGCAGCCGTTTCGATACCTAATTACCCGATTTTTTCCGAAAAATTCAATTTTATGTATTGACAGTTATGCCCCTTTCGACTAGAATATATTCATGTGTGTTTCTATGTAAAGCCACCGTGTCTCGCTTTCATGAAACATGTATCAAAAATTCAATGATAATTGCCCATGCCCCTTTGAGGTCGGGCTGTACAAGTTATTTGGAGGTGCACAAAATGGCTAATATTAAATCCGCTAAAAAAAGAATCCTGGTAACTGAGACCAGAACTGCAAGAAACAAAGCAATCAAATCCGAAGTTAAGACCATGGTAAAGAAAGTATACGCTGCTATCGATTCCAAAGATCAGGAAGCTGCTAAAGCTGCTCTGAAAGCTGCTATCTCTACTCTGGACAAAGCTACTACCAAGGGTGTATATCACAAAAACACTACTTCCAGAAAAATTTCCCGTATGCAGAAAGCCGTTAACGCAATGGCTTAATCCGGGATTCGGATCTTTTTATAAAAACATAATAAAAAGGACTGGTACCGTCATGCCAGTCCTTTTTTTGTGCTGTATTTCACAATCAGAAGTTCCACACTGATCTGATCACCGATCTGTCCGGTCTTCACCTGTTCTTCCGTACTCACACAGTCTTCTACTGCCTGACGAAGCTGCGCTCTGGTAAATCTTTTTGCCTGCGCCTGGTATTTTCCAAGAGCAAAGGGCGGAATGCCTGCTTTCTTTGCTATTTCCCCCCGGTCCAGTCCTTCCGCTGCCAGTCCTTTTAACTGCAGCAGCTGATGAAACTGTCTGGTAATAAGAAATAAGATTCGCATGGGCGGTTCTTTCATGGCCAGCAGGTCGCTGTAAAGATCCAGCGCCTTTCTCTGGTTCTGTTCCGTGATAGCCTGTACCATATCAAAAATCCGGTTTTCCGTCTGTTCCGTACAAACTGCTTCCACATCTTCTGTACGGATCACCGGGCGATTCATGGTGTAGCACAACAACTTCTCCAATTCTCTCTCAATATTCTGCATATCAGATCCGGTTCTTCCAAGGAAAGCCCGAAGGGTCTCCTCCGTAATCTGCTTTTCTTCTCTTTTTAGCATCCCCAGCACCCAGCGGGCCAATGTCTTTTCATCCTGCCGCTTGAACTCTACAATTCTTCCATGGGTTTTAATGGCCTTATAAAGTCTTCCTCTTTTGTCCACTTCTGCCTCGGTAAGAATAATACAGGTGCTCTCCGGAATCTCCGGCACATAATCTGCCAGTTCCGGGCAGGCATTCTTGGCAAATCCACTATCATCAATAAGAATCACCCTGCGTTCTGCGAAAAAAGGCATCGTCTCCGCCAGGTCAATTACCTCCCTCGGATTTACGTTTTTTCCCTCAAACACACTGCAATTCATGGTATCTTCCGGGTCAATCAGCGCCTCCCGCAGCCGCTTCCGGTACTGGTTCCGCAGATACACTTCTTCTCCTGTCAGCAGATAAATCTTTTTAAATTGTCTGTTCTTGATATCTTCCATTAACATTTTCATGTCTTCATTATACCCTACTGCCTGCCAAATTACAAACCTTAGCTTACTTCCAGGTCTTTACCCATACCTTCTTTCCATCTGTGCATACCCCTATAGCTCCCCGGTCTTTCGTGATAAGTATCCGGCTTCCCGTCTGTTTCAATCGTTCTAATGTTTCCTCTCCAGGATGTCCATATCGGTTGGTACTGCTGCAGGAAATAAAGCTCAATTCCGGCTGCACCTGTGAAAGAAAAGCTTCCGTAGAAGAGTGACGGGATCCATGGTGGGCTACTTTCAAGAGTTCCACCTGGCGAAGCATGCCGGATGCAGCCAGTTCTTTTTCTGTCTGGGCTCCAATGTCTCCGGTAAGCAGCATCTGGAATTTTCCGTATTCTGCCAGCAGCACCAAAGACTGCTCATTCCGGTCATCAGAGGTAAGACCTCTTTCCGGCCACAGACAGGTCAGGAGCAGTGTATCTGACTTCAGCACATCGCCCTTTCCCATATAGAGAATTTCTACTCCTGCCTCCTGAAGCGCCTGCTCCATATCCACATAAGCCTCATCCTTTTGTCCCACATCCGGCAATACCGCGTTCCTGATGGAAATTCCTCCCGGTTTTTGGCTATCCTTAAGAAGCTCTGCCACACCATTTATATGATCCTGATCCATATGGGAAATGAGAAGATAATCGATCGTTCCCTCTCCCTCGAACTTCAGAAAAGGCAGCAGCCGATAAGTTCCCACTGCCGACACATTTGTACTTCCTCCATCCGACAAAAATGTCGTTCCATTTGGGCTCCGGAAAAAGATGCCATCCCCCTGTCCCACATCCAGCATGGTAATCTCCAGTCCCGTATGTATCCGGACGCAAAGCAGTATGGCTGCCAAAAAAAGACTCCCACTGCAAAGCATTGCTTTTCTACGGTTCGGTATGTACTGGTCCGGTCTCTTACTGTACTTTTTCTTCTGCTTCTCCCGGTAAAGGAAAAAAACGCCTGCTGCCAGTACGAAATAATACACCCTCAATTTCCAGGCAGCCGGGCTTCCGGTCCGCAGGACGGCTGCCGGAAGATTCAGACATATATTTCCTGCCCATTCATATAGCATCAGAATCCATTGGCAGGGCAGGGCAAACAGGCCCGCCCCGGGAAGCCATAAAAGTCCCGTCACACCGCAGAGCAGGCCGCAGACCATAAGAATGCTCATAAGAGGAATTACCAGCAGATTTAGAAAGGTGGCATACAAGGGATATTCATAAAAAGAGGTAAGCAGCGCCGGAAAGGTCACTGCTGTTACTGACAGGCTGACACTGACCGATGACAGCAGTTTTCCCTGTTTGGGAAAATACAGCTTCCAGATGGGCGTAAGCACTCCGATGGCCAGCACTGCCCCAAAAGATAACCAAAAGGTACTTTGATGGCTGTTCAGAGGCATTGTCAAAAGGAACACAAGGGCTGACGCTCCCAGTGCAGTCAGCAGGTCATAAGTTCTTCCTATAAGCTCTGCTGTGATCATCAGTCCACACATAAACACAGCCCGAAAGGCTGATAGTGATGCCCCACTCATCCATCCGTAAGCTATGGTCAGAAGCACCACCGGAATACCCGATACCCAGGCATTTCCTGTCAACCTCCGTAATATCTGGTACAGTCCCATTCCCACAAGGGAAATATGAAGACCTGAGATTGCCAGCAGATGGGCAATGCCATTTCTCTGGTAAAGCTCTTTCATTTCTTTATCAAGGCTTCCTTTCTGCCCCAGTATCATGGCTTTCATCATGCCGCTCTCCTGCTCGTCAAAGGTCTTCTCATAGACATGTTCCATGCGCTCTCTAAGACAGGTTAGGCCTTCCCGAATTGGTGCAGAATGTACCTTCAAAATCTGCGCCTTCTCCGCATAAACGGTGCCGTCAACTCCCTGTCCTTCATAATATAAGCGGCTGTCAAACTGCCCCGGATTGGTTGGTGTTTCGATTGGATAAATGGTTCCCGAAAGGGAAAGATCCGCGCCCACCGGATATTCGGCTTCGTCGGTCAGATATACCAGAATGTGTGATGCTTCTATGGTATTCGTATCATTTTGGATCAGGCAGTCTGCCAGATCCAGCTGTAACTGTTCTTTTTTTCGCGTTCGCCGGATGACCCGCCCTGTTACCTGCCCTTTACATTTTTCCGTGATCTGCGGCTCCCGATAAAGGGAAACCGCAGGAATCAACTGCAAAAGCAGGAACATCAGAAGAGCTGCCCAGGCGATGGGACGTTTTCTCATTCTTCTATCAGCTCCTCATTTTTCTCAAAAATCGTATTAAAATTAATACTTTCCCGATAAACCCTGTTGGTCTCGCCATTAATGCTGATCTGCACTCTCCGTGCCTCTGTGTTGTCAATAATGGAATTGACAATGGAGTAAACAGGAATGCTCTCGGCAACATTATATCCAGTCTCCAGGAATCCTTCATCCAGGTTGACATAACAAATCTTGTCCTTGATGGAAATACTCACCAGCTTGGTCTCTGCGGGAATCACCGGATAGGCTCCCTCAAATGGCGGCCCTGCAATGAGTCGCTCCACAATGAGCTTTTCCAGAGAAATATTACTGTTATAATCCATGGCAACCCGCTGGGCTACCAGTTTATCTCCGGTCTCGTTGGTATAATAAAGAGTCAGATCCGCTGTCTTATAAGAATTTATTTCTTCTCCGGGATTCTCAATGAACTGATCTTCATTCATCATTCCTATATTCCGCCCATAGGTATCCATAAGCGGCTCCCCTTCAATCTTGAATTCTACATATTCTACATCGGGAAGCTGACAAAATGTCCGCACCAATGCTGCCCGGCAGAGTACTTCGCAGACTTTCTGCATATTCTGATACTCTGTGGAAAAATTCAGTGACAACTGCTGATTTTCCAGATCACAGCCTTCCACCCGGACATCCTCTGGAAGAACCGGTTTTAACTTTTCACTTTCCGGAGCTTCCCTGACCAGCTCCAAAAGCTCCCTGATCTGACCGTCTGTATTCGCAGCCTGCAGTTCCCGGTACTCATAATCCAGTTTGCTTTCATCCTGGTTTATATACCATATCTTATATCCACTTTCTTCTTCCTGGGTACGCTGTCTGCATCCGGTCAACCCCAGAATGCCCAGCAAAAGGAGAAAAACTCTCATCCATTTTTTCATGCTGTTTTCCTTCCTACACAATGTACCGAAGCGGAATCCGCACGGTAAATGTGGTTCCCTCATCCAGGGTACTCTGCACTTTGATGGCTCCGCGATGGGCAACAATCGCACTTTTGGTAATTGCCAGACCCAGACCGGTGCCTCCAATCTCCCTGGAATGGGATTTGTCTACCCGGTAAAACCGTTCAAAAATATAATCCAGAGATTCCTGTGGAATACCAATTCCGGAATCACTGACTTTTACATAAAAAAACTTGTGGTCTGCATCCAGGGTTACACGTACCCAGCCATTTTCACGGTTATACTTAATGGCATTTTCTACCAGATTGGTAAAAGCCAGTGACAGCTTGGTGGAATCAATCTCCGCTGTCACACTCCGGTTACTTTCAAACACCACTTCAATATCGGCCTTTTCTGCAATGGGACGGACCCGCTTCAGGATTTGTTCCAGAAAATCATTGATATCCGTAGACACCACATTTAATTCCGTGGTCTTCCGGTCCATCTTCACCAGTGTCAGCAGATCGGAGATGACAGAATTTTCACGGTCAATTTCATTAGCAATATCCTGCATAAACTCCTGGTAGAGTTCCACCGGTGTGCCCTCCTGCATGAGCAGGGAATCCGCTAACACCTTCATGGAAGTAAGGGGCGTCTTCAATTCATGGGACACATTGGCAACAAATTCCTGACGGGACTCCTCGATAAGCCGAAGCTTTGCCAGCATAATATTAAATGTATTGGAAATATTCTCCGTCTCCGTGCAGTCGTGAATATCCAGATCTCCGTCCAACGCACCTTCTGCCAGATCACCAATATACTGATTCATATGTTTCAGCGGCCGTACCAGCCAGTTTGCAAGAAGAATGGCAAGTGCCAGCGCAATCATACAGATCACAGATACCCAGATCTCCGCCGAATGTCTGAATCCGTCCAGTCTGACATGAATACTGTCCGTAGAAGCACTGGCAAGAATCACTCCGGTGATCTTCTTATCTACATCCGTTCCTGTCATAATGGGCACCGTCAGTTCAATAAAACGTCCGCTCACATAATGGCTGGTGGTGTCCCCTTTAAAGCACTTTACCACTTCTTCCGCCACAATAGTACGGTCTTCCTCCAGTCCATAGGTGTCTTTTACAATATTAAAATTATCATCAATGAGAATAATCCGGCCATCATACAGGGTTGCCACCTGCGCCAGGTCGTTTTCCAGTGCTTCATTACTATTGTTATTTAAATAGTCTGCACTGACCACCTGATTAGCCAGAATCTGACACTGGTTTTTCACATCATTGGCCAGCTGCGTCATGGACTGTTTTTCATAGGAAACCAAAAAGATTTCCGCCATAAAAACAGCTGACAGCACACTGAACAAAAACAGGAAAACCATAATTCTGAAATTCAGACTTCTGAAAAATTTACCTTTTGTCTTAAACATTAAAATAATATCCTACTCCCCATTTTGTATGTACATATTTGGGTTCGCTTGGATTTTTCTCAATCTTCTCGCGCAATCTACGGATATGCACATCTACGGTTCTGACATCACCAGGATAATCATACCCCCATACAGCATTCAGCAGATGATCCCGGCTGTATACTTTATTGGGATTCAAAGCCATCAGCTCGAGAAGGTCAAATTCTTTGGCCGTCAGGTTAATCTCCCGTCCCTCAATGGAAAGTCTGCGGCTGTCACAGTCCATATGGAGATCACCTTTGTCCACCACCTTCGGGTTTTCTTTCTCCGGAGTCTTCTTCCTGGTTCTGCGGATAATGGCCTTGATTCTTGCCTTTACTTCCAAAATATTAAAAGGCTTGGTAATGTAATCATCAGCACCGTACTCCAGACCCAGAATCTTATCCATATCGTCACCTTTAGCCGTAAGCATAATGACCGGAACTGCGGAAAATTCCCGGATCTGCTGGCAGACTTCAAAGCCGTCCAGTTTAGGCAGCATCACATCCAGTAAAATAATATCATATTCATTCGCCCGTATCTTCTCTACTGCTTCTTCTCCGTCATAGGCGCAGTCCACTTCCATGCCGTCCTGCTCCAGGCTGAAACGGATTCCTTTCACGATCAGCTTTTCATCATCCACCACTAATACTCTCTGTGCCATCTCTGTCTCCTCAACGAACTTTTATCTGGTCTTTGATCTTTGCATAAATACCTTCTTTGATGCCCGCAATCTGCATAATATCTTCCGGATTTTCAAAAGAACCATGCTCCTCCCGGAATGCAATAATCGCATTGGCCCGGCTCTCACCCACTCCTTTTAAGGTGGTCAGTTCCTCCACTCCTGCAGTGTTGATATTAATCCGGCCATCCGCGGAAACTGCCTCTGTCGCAGGCTTTGATTCCTCGGCCTCCGGAGTTTCAGATTCCGTCTGTGGATCTGCAGCTGCCTGCGATACAACTTCCGGCACAGTCTTCTCCTGCCCGGCAGTTTCCTCCTGGCAGACGAACACAAATTCTTCTCCCTTTCCGCGAAAACCGCAGAAAGAAACACTGCAGCCGGTCAGACAGCCGCAGAGTAAAACAAGCAGCCCCACCATTCCAGGGCGCATTTTATTTATGCATCTCATACGCTTCTCCCATCTGGAAAAAGCCTATTATGTCCTTTCTTTATTGTAGCGGACTTATCTCGGAAAAACAAGTACCATCTTCCTGCAGAAGCCTCAAAAAATGAATCGGGTTAACTCTCCCATTCAAAAACCACCACGCCTGCCACTGCAATGAGAAGACCGATGAGCTTACGAAGGGAAAAATCTGCCTTTTCCACGCCAAACATTCCAAGAAGTTCAATGACCCAGGAGACTGTCAGCTGCGCAATGACAATAAGCATGGTCGCTTTGGCCGGTCCCAATGCCGACATTCCCTGAATCACTGTATAAGTAATAAAAGCGCCGATCACACCGCCCAACAGCATATATTTAGGCGTCATCTGCACCGCTGCCAGAAGATTCTGCCGGTCAAAACAACTCCAGATGATAAGACAGGTCAGCAGTGCCGAGAACTGCACCCAGGAAGCTGACACCCAGACACTGCTTTGTCTGGTCACTTCTGTATTAAATACTCCCTGAATACTCATAAGCGCACCTGATAAAAGGGCAATAAAAAATCCAATCACAAGAACTACCTCCTTTTCTTTGAAAGTATATCCTCATGATTGGAATTTTATACTAATCCAGTCTGGTTGACAGAAGTTCCGAGAATGCCTGCATCTTTCCGGAAGCATCTTCCCCTCTCCAGATATCGGCAAGGGTCACCTCCAGATTCAGCCACATATCGGAAAGCTCCATAATCTTCGGCGTCTCCTGCGCCTCATCATAAGCCTCGCATACCGTCTGCCATGCAGGTGTGGGAGCTTCGGAGAGTTTTCGATAGGCTGGCAGCTTTCCTGCCATCTCATAAAGGGAACCTGCCGCATTTTCCGTCATATACGACGCAATCGCCTCTGCCGCACTCACATTGACAGAATAAGGATTGACCACAATCGAATTGGTCACAGACAATCCTCTTGCCTGCAGATCCGGCGTCAGATCCGGTAATGCTGCTGTTCCATAGAAATCACTGTCTACAGCCTTATCAATTTGGGCCAGCATAGGCACATTAACCACCGCATAGACCGTCTTTCCATCCACAAATTTCTGCATAATATCCTGGGAACTGATGGTATCCGCATCAATAGCAAAGAAACTGTTCAGGTTCTGATAGTAGGCCATACATTCACCAATTTTATCAAGATCCAGAGACACCTGGCTCTTATCATCCCCATCGTCTCCACCCAGGTTGGTGTATGCACCCATAAACATGAAGTTCTCCAGTACATCTGCCACGTTCCACTCAAAGATAGTCTCTACATCTGCTGTGGTATCATCCATCTCGAAATTCTCCGCATAGGTTAAAATATCATCGATGGTTTCAGGTATCTGATCGGTTACGTTTTTATTATACACAAGGAAACTTGTATCAATATAAAATGGTTTTGCAATGACTTTTCCACCATAGGTCACTGCATGGAGTGCTTTTTCCCCATAGGAATCTGCAAACCGGCTTCCATCCAGCGTAGTGGTCAGACCTGCCAGTGCTGCTTTTTCCAGAAGGGAACTGGATGTAATGTAGAGATCTGGTCCGGACATGGTTTCTGCAATGGATTTTTCACTGATATTTTCAATATAATCCACATCAGACACCAGTTCCGTCTGAATCTCCACTCCATAGGCAGCAGCAGCCTGGGCTGCCGTCTCTTCCATATAAGTCTGAATATCCGGATCCGTGTACCAGACAAGGATCGGTCTTGTCTCTTCAAGCTCTACCTGCGGCTTCTGATTCTGCTTACTGACATAGACAATCTCCGCGCCCAGCACCAGCACTGCCAGAATCACTAGGATTCCAAGAAACTTTTTTGGCATACCGTCCCCCTTCTAAAAACATTTCTCCAGTTTGGTAATCATTTCATCCACATCTGCTTCCGTGACAACCAGAGGCGGAACAAAACGCAGCACGTTACTGCCTGCAGTAATAATGATGAGTCCTTCCTCCAGTCCACGGTTTACGATCTCACCGATGGGTCTTCCTTCTACTTCCAGTCCCTGGATCAGGCCTTTTCCGCGGCGTTCTTTCAGAAAATCATACTTTTCCACCAGTGCATTTAATTTCTGCTCCAGATATCCACCGACCTTCTTCACATGGTCCACAATCTGTTCCTTCTCATAAAGGTCAAACACTTTGCTGACTGCCGCGCAGACAAAGGGATTTCCGCCGTAAGTGGTTCCATGGTCTCCCGGTGCAAGGGAAGCGTCTGCCACTTTTTTGCCAAGGACAAATGCGCCGACCGGAACACCGCATCCCAGTGCCTTTGCACAGGTCATGACATCCGGCTCCACACCGTACTCCTGCCATGCGAACATGTATCCGGTTCTTCCCATACCACACTGAATCTCATCAAGAATCAGGATCAGGTCTTTCTCCTCGCAGAGTGCTTTCACGCCTTTTAAGAACTCCTCCGTTGCCGGATAAATGCCGCCCTCACCCTGAACCGTCTCCAGAATGATCGCACAGGTCTTCTCATTGACCTGGCTTTTCACGCTCTCCAGATCATTGTAATCTGCAAAACGCACGCCGCCGATCAGCGGTTCAAAGGGTTTTCTGTATTTCTCATTTCCGGTTACAGACAGAGCGCCAAGGCTTCTTCCGTGGAAGGAATGATTCATGGCAACGATCTCATAGCGGTCCTCACCGTATTTTGCATAGGAATATTTTCTTGCCACTTTGAGCGCACCCTCAATGGCTTCGGTGCCGCTGTTGGTAAAAAATACTTTTTCCAGTCTGCTGGCTTTTTTTACCTTCTCTGCTGCTTCTGCCATAGGAACAGAATAGTAGAGATTGGAAATATGGGTCAATTTATCGATCTGGTCTTTCAGCGCCTGGGTATATTCCTTATTGTTATATCCCAGAGACTGAACTGCGATACCTGCTGCAAAGTCCAGATACTCTTTTCCATTTACATCATAAAGATGTACACCCTCTCCACGATCCAGTACGATCTGATACCGGTTATAAGTATGAAGAATGGCCTCTTCTGCTTCTTCAATATATGGATTACTCATGATAGAATTTTTCCTCCGTATCTCCCAAAATAGCAGTTCCCACACCACGGTCAGAGAAGATCTCCATCAGAATACTGTGAGGGATTCTTCCGTCGATAATGTGGACTCTGGATACACCTGCCTCGATGGCATCAATACAGTTGGACAGTTTCGGAAGCATACCGCCGCCGATGGTGCCGCCTGCAATCAGTTCTTTTGCTTCACTTACCTTGATCTCGGAGATCAGGGAACTCTTGTCATTGAAATCTCTGTACAGTCCTTCAATATCCGTCAGAAATGCCAGTTTATTTGCTCCTACCGCACGGGCTACCGCGCAGGCTGCGTCATCCGCATTGATATTGTAAGTGTTGAACTCATCATCCAGACCAACCGGACAGATAATCGGAAGAAAATCCTTCTCCATCATATCAAACAAAATCTGCGGGTCTACCTCGCTGATTTCACCCACATAACCAATATCCTTACCGTCAGAATATTTCTTCTTTACTTTCAAGAGTCCGCCGTCTTTTCCGCTGATACCGATGGCCTTCACACCTAAAGATTCTACCATACTGACCAGACTCTTATTCACACGGCCAAGTACCATCTCGGCAATCTCCATGGTCTCCTCGTCAGTCACACGAAGTCCATTGATGAATTCCGGCTCTTTTCCGACTTTTCCGACCCATTTACTGATCTCCTTGCCGCCGCCATGTACGATGATTGGCTTGAATCCAACCAGTTTCAGAAGGGTAACGTCACTGATCACACTCTTCTTCAGGTTCTCATCTACCATGGCGCTTCCGCCGTATTTGACAACAATTACTTTCCGGTTAAATTTCTGAATATAGGGAAGAGCTTCCACCAGGACGGCCGCTTTCTCCAGATATTTCTCATCATCTTTTCTCATGTTCTCTACTCCTCTTTTCACGTATCCGTTCTGTCAGGCTCTAGCTTCTATAGTCTGCATTGATGTTCACATACTCATGGGTCAGGTCACAGCCCCATGCAGTGGCTGTGCAGTCACCCATCTTCACATCAGCAATGGCTGTTACATGATCCTCTGAAAGAATCTTTGTTGCCACTTCCTCGCTGTATCCGGTAGATACGCCATTCTCAATGATCTTCAGCTTGCCGGCTTTGCTCTCAAAATAGAGATCTACTTTCTCCGGGTCAAACTGGGCACCGGAATATCCCATAGCGCAGAGAATTCTTCCCCAGTTCGCATCATGTCCATAGATAGCTGCTTTGGTCAGGGTAGACATGACAACGGATTTGCTTAAGGTCACCGCCTGTTCCTTGCTCTCTGCACCGACCACTTTTACTTCAAAGAGACAGGTTGCGCCCTCGCCGTCTCCGGCAATCTTCTTGGAAAGTTCTGTATTTACATAGTTGAGGGCTTTCTTAAACTCTGCATATTCTGGACTGTTCTCCTCATCGATAACCGGGTTTTCTGCCATACCATTGGCCAGCAGAAGCACCGTATCATTGGTGGAAGTGTCTCCATCCACGGAAATCATATTGAAGGTATCTTTGATATCATCAGAAAGGGCTTTCTGCAGCAGTTCTTTGGTGATAGCTGCATCGGTAGTGATAAATCCAAGCATGGTACACATATTCGGATGGATCATGCCGGAACCTTTACACATACCTCCGATAGTGACCGTCTTACCGCCAATCTCAATCTGCGCGCCCACATATTTCGGCTTCGTATCAGTGGTCATGATGGCTTTGGCTGCCTCCAGACCTTCCTTTTCGCTGCCGTCCTTTGCAGCTGCCAATTTCTCCACCCCTGCTGCAATACGGTCCATGGGAAGCTGCATGCCGATAACTCCGGTAGATGCTACCAGTACGGAATCCTCCGGTACGTCCAGTGCTTTGGCTGCTGCCTCTGCAGTCTCTTTACAATAACCATAACCTTCTGCTCCGGTGCAGGCATTGGCGATACCGGAATTAATGATGACCGCCTGTGCTGCCGGTGAATGGTATACGACCTCCTGATCCCATTTTACCGGGGCTGCCTTTACCACATTGGTCGTGAAGGTTCCGGCTGCCACACAGGGAACTTCGCTGTAAACCAGCGCCATATCTTTCCGGTTTTTGTATTTGATCTGTGCTTCCACAGATGCCGCTTCAAATCCTTTTGCTGCGGTAACTCCGCCTGTAATGATCTTCATGGTTTCTTCAATCCTCCTCGATAAATGCGGTAATGTTTGCTTCATTTAATGTAAAATCATAATAGTTCAGGTCTTCTCGCTCCGTCCAGCCGATCTTATTCCAGAATGCATTTCCAATATCGTTTTTCGTAAATGCGATCAGGGTGACTTTATTGATCTCTTCCTTCCGAAGTGCTTCCATGCAGGCAACTACCATGGCCTTTCCCACGCCATGGCGGCGATAGCCTTTTCTCACGCATACATGATAAAGACACCCCCGTCTTCCGTCATGTCCACAGAGAATGGCACCAATCAGGGTATCCCCGTCCCAGGCAGTCATGCTAGTGGTAGGATTTCTCTTCAGAAAGCGGGCAACTCCTTCTCTGGAATCGTCGATGCTTCGGATGCCGAAGCCCTTGATCGTCATCCACAGTTCATATAATTTGTCGTAATCTTCCGCTTTCATTACCCGGATTTCCATTGTATTTTCCTGCCTTTTCTATATTTACGGAAAGACCGGAGCCATGCGAAGGCCTTCCGCTTCCTCAAATCCAAACATGAGGTTCATATTCTGTACTGCCTGTCCAGCTGCACCTTTTACCAGATTGTCCATAGCGCCCATCATAATGATACGCTTGGTTCTCGGATCAATCTTGAAGTTCACATCTACAAAGTTGCTGCCTTCCACCCAGCGGGTCTGCGGGCAGACATCCTTATTTAATACACGGACGAAGAACTCGTCGTTGTAGTATTTATCATAAACTGCCTTTACCTCTTCATAGGTAACGTCTTTTTTCAGAGATGCATAGGCGGTTACCAGAATACCTCTCTGCATGGGTACCAGATGCGGTGTAAAGTTGATGAGCACCGGCTCACCTGCCGCATACCCTAACTGCTCCTCGATCTCCGGTGTGTGGCGGTGTCCTGCCACGCCGTAGGCCTTGATGTTTTCATTGACCTCACAGAACAGATTGTCCACCTTGGCACCTCTTCCTGCTCCGGAAGTTCCAGATTTCGCATCAATGATAATGGTGTTCGGATCAATGAGTCCCTCTTTCACACAGGGATAAACAGAAAGGAAACTACAAGTCGGATAGCATCCCGGATTGGCTACTAGTCTTGCTTTCTTCACTTTTTCCCGGTTCACCTCACACAGTCCGTAGACTGCCTCTTCAATATACTGGGGAGCTTTGTGCTCGATCCCATACCATTTTTCATAGACAGATACATCTTTAATACGGAAGTCCGCACTTAAATCAATGATCTTTACTTTCTTTAAAATCTCTTCATTTACCAGGGATGCACACAGCCCCTGGGGTGTTGCTGTGAAGATCACATCCACCTGATCTGCCATTGCTTCCATATTATCGTCCAGACATTTTGCATCTACCAGCTGGAACATATTCTGATATACGGATGCGTAGGCCTGATCCACATAGCTTCTGGATCCGTACCATTTGATCTCTACATCCTTATGACCAAGTAAAAGGCGTACCAGTTCACCGCCTGCATATCCGGTTGCTCCGATGATTCCTACTCTGACCATATTCTCATTCTCCCCGTTGTTCATATAAAATAAATGTGTTGCGAATTTACAATAGATGTATTGTAACCCCGTTTTATCTGCTTTGCAAGTCCTTTTCTGATTTTTTCTGCATTTTTATTCATTATATATGTATATTTTGAACTTTATATGCATATATATCAAGTTTATGCACATAATTCCTGTTTTTATGTATAAAATTTCGCTTGCAGTTTTCAATAGGATGTTGTATATTGTAACTATTCAGAGCCATGCTGCAGAAGCGGTTTTGCGAATGTGGCTCTACACAAAAACATGATTTTACAATACGAGGAGGATTTATAATATGAAAGAAAAAGTTGTTCTTGCATATTCCGGTGGTCTGGATACTACCGCTATTATTCCGTGGCTGAAAGAGAATTTTGGTTATGACGTTATCTGCTGCTGTGTAGACTGCGGTCAGGGAAACGAGCTGGATGGCCTGGAGGAGAGAGCGAAAGCATCCGGCGCTGCTAAATTATATATTGAAGACATCGTTGATGAGTTCGCTGAGGACTACATCATGCCGTGCGTACAGGCAGGTGCTGTATACGAGAACAAATATCTTCTCGGAACTTCTATGGCTCGTCCGGTTATCGCAAAGAAACTGGTAGAGATCGCAAGAAAAGAAGGTGCTTCCGCTATCTGCCATGGTGCTACCGGTAAAGGAAATGACCAGATCCGTTTTGAACTGGCAATCAAAGCTCTGGCTCCGGACCTGAAGATCATTGCTCCGTGGAGAATGACCGACGTCTGGACCATGCAGTCCCGTGATGACGAGATCGAATACTGTAAAAAACACGGCATTGACCTGCCCTTCGATCACAGCCACAGCTACAGCCGTGACCGCAACCTGTGGCACATCAGCCACGAAGGACTGGAACTGGAAGATCCGGCAAATGAGCCGAACTATGATCACATGCTGGTTCTTGGCGTAACTCCGGAGAAAGCACCGGATCAGGATGAATATGTAACCATGACCTTTGAAAAAGGTGTTCCGACTTCCGTAAACGGCAAGAAGATGAAGGTTGCTGACATCATCAGAGAACTGAACAAACTGGGAGGAAAACATGGTATCGGTATCGTAGATATCGTAGAGAACCGTGTTGTTGGTATGAAATCCCGCGGTGTTTATGAGACTCCTGGCGGAACTATCCTGATGGAAGCTCACAAGCAGCTGGAAGAGCTGGTACTTGACCGTGCTACCATGGAAGCGAAAAAAGACATGGGCAACAAGCTGTCCCAGGTTGTATACGAAGGAAAATGGTTCACTCCTCTGTGTGATGCTATCCGCGCATTCGTAGCAAGCACTCAGGAGTATGTAACTGGCGAAGTAAAATTCAAACTTTACAAAGGCAACATCATCAAAGCCGGAACCACATCTCCTTACAGCCTCTACAACGAGTCTCTGGCATCCTTCACCACCGGTGATATGTATGACCACCACGACGCAAGCGGATTCATCACCCTGTTCGGACTGCCGCTGAAGGTTCGTGCTATGAAGCTCATGGAAGCAAAAGAGAATCAGAAATAAATATGTATGCAAAAACTGCTGTGGCTGGATTGAAACATCAACCATCCACAGCAGTTTTTCTTACTGTTCAAATAAATATTTTTCAAATAGAAGCGCATTTCGCGCATCCCGATCAAGAATTTCTTCTGAGATATCAGTCTTCATATTTCTCCAAATATGAATATCCTTTTCAATCTGTCCGCCTCTTCTTACAAAAGGTTCCATGACAACACTGCCATCATACTGAATTTCATGCAATGCTTCTGCTATTTCACGCCAGGGCATCCGTCCCTGTCCAGGAACCATACGATTACATTCTCCTGTATGGAAATGTCCCAAAAGATTCCCTGCTGTCCGGATTGCAGCTGAAATACTTGTTTCTTCAATATTCATATGAAATGTATCCAGCATGACCTTTACGTTATCCCGGTCAACCTCCGTTACAAACTGAACACCTTCTTCTGCCGTATTCAAAATAGGATTTTCAAAGCGATTCAGGACTTCCAGATTCAAGGTAATCTGATAGGGTTTAGCCAGCTCTGACAGCTTTTTCATTCCCTCCACGCTATATTTCCAGTCATCCTCTTTATGAACTGGTTTGGAAAAATCTACAGGCCAGTAGGAATACAAAGCGCCACCAATCTTGGAGATCTCCAGCTGCCCCATCACCTCAAACAATCTTTTAAACCATTCCGATGCCTTTTCTCTGATAGCCGGATCAGAAGAGCCCATATTATGCTCAAATGTAGGACCATATCCTGCTGTCAGCGTCACTCCACTATCTTTGGCGCACTGACGCAGCAACCGTATCTGCTCCTGACTATAATCCGGGAGTGGAGAAGCACCTATTTCAAGAATATCAAATCCAAGTTTTTCCGCCTTTTTCACATATTGTGTGTAATCTGCCGCCCATTCCTTTTCCCAATAGGCATAATAAATTCCATATTTCATGTGACCACCTCTTAAAATTTGAATGCCACTTTAAAATCTCCGTCTTTTCCAGTTGCCTTGTCAAACGCTTCTTTCCAGTCATCCAGCCTGTAAATCGCTGATACCACTCCATCACTCTTCAGATCTCCATTGGCAAGATGCTCAATGACATACGGAAAACAATAAGGAGATAAATGAGCGCCTAACACATCCAGTTCCTTTCCATCTCCAATGATGCTCCAGTCAATGGAAGCCGGGCTTCCAAATACACTGAATTCCACAAACCTACCCAGTTTTCGGATCATTTTCAGCCCCTGTTCCACGCTGGAAGGATGCCCTGTTGCTTCAATGTAAATATCACAGCCATATCCATCAGTTAATTCTTTTATTCTGGCAACCACATCCTCTTTTCCCGGGTTCATTACCAAGTCAGCGCCAAATTTCTTTGCTTTTTCCAGACGTTCATCCTTCATATCTAGTACAATAAGTTTTTCCGGGTTCAGCCTGCTTGCATAGGTAATCATCCCAAGTCCTAGCGTTCCAGCACCGGAAATAACCACAACATCATCACTTTTAATCTGGGCACGATCCACACAATGTTTGGAGCAGGAAAACGGTTCAATAAGAAGCGCTCTCTCCAACGGCATATCCTTTGGCACTTTATGAAGCACTGCTGTCTTTGGATATCTTACGTATTCTGCCATCCCCCCGTTATTTTCCTTCTGGAACCCAAATGTAGCATGGGGCTCACACATCCAATACCGGCCTGATTTACAGAATTTACATTCTCCGCAGGGAACAATCTGATCTGCCGTAATCCGGTCTCCGATCTCATATCCCCTTACATTCTTTCCCATTTTCACAATAAATCCAAGGAACTCATGCCCCGGAATAAACGGCGGCCGCACCCATGAAGGTTCTTCTTCATTTCCCCAGAATCGCTCTGCCCCATGCATACATTTCAAGTCTCCAGCACAGATACCGCAGGCTTCTGTCTTTATGAGAATATCATCATCCCCGCATTCCGGAACCGGGAAGTCATCAACCAGCCTGTAATCATCCTTGCTATATGCTACCAAAGCCTTCATCGTTTTTGGAATTTCCATTTTCGTCCTCCCATCCATTCTATAATGTCAAAATCGCTTTCTGTTCCAGTAAATGCTCTCTCAGTTCTGATACATCTACCTGTTCTGGCAACTGTTTTTTCTTTATACACATGGAAGCTGCCTCGCCAGCTGCCTGCCCCACCGCCATACAAACATTCATAATTCTTGTAGACCCAAATGTAACGGAATCAACACTGATATCACGCCCCGCCATCATCAGGTTCTTAATATCTTTTGATACCAGACATCCATACGGGATTCCAAATGGCTCTTCAATGGAAACCCGGTAAGTTCCCTCTCCGGCACCATTATGAATATCAATGAAATATCCACACAGAGCAATGGTATCTTCCGGTTTCTTTCCTGCTACAGCATCATGGTAATCCAGCATCTTCAGACCTTTTACTCTCCGGCTTTCCCGAACTCCAATGCTTGCATTGATGGAAGACAGATGACAGTTTTCAAATCCTGGCACATGTTTCTTAAACATCTCCATCAGCTTCGGGATCTGCAGATGTGCCTCCATTTCTCCATTACTCAGATCATGGATATTGGAGCCATCAAAGTTCAGCAACCGGATGGTATTCACTGCAACTTGTCCTGGAATGGGCTGCCGGATAAAAATAACGGTCTCTCTGTCAACCGGACATTCCCCTTTCTTTCTAAGTTCTTCCAGAAGGTGATGCATTCCAAGGAAAATAAAACTTTTTGTTTTTCTGAAAAAATCTGCATTGTAGCCTTCTGCAATATTATCAAGCACATCATAGGGAAGCTCCTCTGGATGTGCTTCAATAAAATCACAGAATTCATCAAAGTCTACTCCTCCAAGATTAAACATCAGCGTCGGCGGCTGCATAACATGTTCTTGATTTCCTTTCTCTGTTTCTGCTCCGCTCAGCACTGCTAGGTCGCCATCTCCGGTTCCATCAATAAAAACATCTGCAAAAATTTCAAAATGCTGACCTTTTCCTGAAACAATAATGGATTCTATCTTTCCATCCTTTACCGTTGCGCTGCTTAATTCACAGTGCATCAGCAAATCCACACCTGCCTCCTTGATCATTTCAAAACACAAAATTCTGGAATAGAACGGATGGACTAATGTCACAGACTGATGATGAGGACAATATTCATGACCATAGGATGCCTTTGCCTTTTCCAACCGTTCTACATATTCTTCTGCAATTCCTGCAATTACCTGACGTTTTTTCAAATCCCAAAAAGCCAAAAACGGAAGTCCGCTCCCAAGCTGTCCTCCCAAATATCCGTTGCGTTCAACCAACAGCACCTTTGCGCCGGCTCTTGCTGCAGTCACAGCAGCTGCAAACCCGCCCGGACCTCCTCCTACTACTACAACATCTTTCCTTATCTGCTCCATCACGAATCCTCCATTAAACGTCTAAAATTGCCTTCTGTTCAAGCAAATGTTTCCGTAGTTCTTTTACATCTACATTCTTTGGAATCTTATTTCCCGCAACACACATAGCTGCAGCCTCGCCAGCTGCCTGTCCCACTGCCATGCATACATTCATAATTCTTGTTGCACCGAATGTAACCGGGTCCACACTGATATCCCGGCCCGCCATCATCAGATTCTTAATATCTTTTGACACCAGACAGCCATATGGGATTCCAAACGGTTCTTCTATGCTGATACCTGTAGTATCATCTCCTGCACCGTTATGGATATCAAGAAAATAACTACACAAAGCAATCGTGTCCTCTGGTTTCTTTCCATCCAGACAGTCATGATAATCCAGCATTTTTTCACCGACAATTCTTCTGCTCTCCCGAACACCAATGCTTGCATTAATTGATGTAAGATAGCAATTTTCAAACCCAGGCACATATGTCCGGAAGAAATCAATCAAAACTGGGATCTGCAGATGCGCTTCCATTTCTCCCTGGCTCAAATCATGTACATTGGAGCCATCAAAATTTAATAATCGGATGGTATTGACTGCCACTTCTCCTGGTATAGACTGACGGATAAAAATAATCGTATCTCTTGCTATTGGGCACTTTCCTTCTGCTTTCAGACGTTTCAATAGATTCTGCATGCCAAAGAAAGTAAAGCTTGAATTATGACGGAAGAAATCTGCGTTATAGCCTTCTCTCAGATTATGCATTTTCAATCCGTACGGAAGTTCCTCCGGATGCGCTTCGATAAAATCACAAAATTCATCAATATTGACACCAGCCATATTAAACATAAGGGTCGGCGGCTGAAGTACATGAGTATCTTTCTGTCCCTTCTCGCACTCTGCACCCGCCAAATAACCAAGATCTCCATCGCCGGTTCCATCAATAAAAATATTTGCGGACAATTCTACCGAAGTTCCCTTTCCAGTCACCGTGACAGAGGAAATCATACCGTCTTCTACTTTTACGTCCGTCAATTCTGAATGTAAAAGCAGTTCTACACCAGCCTCTTTTACCATCTGAAATGCGATAATTCTGGAATAAAAGGGATGAATCAGCGTCGTGGAAAGATGGAACGGACAATAGGCATGACCATAAGTTCCGCCTACTTCTTTCAGACGATCCACAAACTCTTGGGCAATTCCACCAATCACCTGTCTTTGTTTTCTGTCCAAAAAAGCCAGAAACGGAAGTCCGCTTCCAAGCTGTCCTCCCAGATATCCATTTCGTTCCACAAGAAGTACTTTCGCTCCGGCTCTCGCTGCTGTCACTGCTGCAGCAAGTCCTCCCGGACCTCCACCAATTACTACTACATCTTTTTTTATCTGTTCCATGTCTTCCCCAGTCTCCTTTCCATGTATGTACAGGCAAATCCATGGGCACCTATCTCCGACAACGCCCTGATTCCTGATTTTCGCAATACCTTTTTCCCGATTTTCAGTACCGGAATGATATACAGATCTGATGTAAATCCGATTTTCCTGCATTCCGCATAATGATAAAACTCATGTGCCATCACCAGTTCCATGGCCTGCTGTTCTTCCATATGGTTTGCCCTAGCCCATCTGACAATGGAACCGGTATAGAGGATCATTTCATTTTTTTCGGCTTTATACTCTCCATAAGTGCGGATTGCTCCGTTCACCTGATCCTTTTCAGAGATTATCACCCGAACCCCTTCTGCCTCCGCAATCTCCCTGATACTCTTTTCCGGTGCCATGCACATGATTTTCCTTGCAAACTCTTTTCCGCGATTCCAGGCCTGTGCACAGATTTTTAGCCTGTCCTCTTCCGGAATACAATGATAGAGGACATCCCGTTTTAACTCTTCTCTCGCCGATACCTCATCCGGAAATGGATACTCTTTCATTTATCCCCTCGCATTCTCCGTTGTACGGGTACAGATCATGATCAGTTTTTCATCTGCAGGCACATTGGCCAGCTCCACTTCACATAAGGAAAGAATCTGCTCATTACTCTGCATTCCGGCAAAATCAATAATCCGCTTGCCCAATATAATGTAAATATTCGGGATCTCCGCACCGCCATCTGCATGCACGGTATACTCATTGAGCAGATATTTTACTTTTGCTTTCCATTCACCTGCCTGACATTCCACCACAGCCGCATTCTTTCTCTGAAGTCGGATGACACCATCTTTGTCTACCAGACGAAGCATATCGACCTTTTTCTTAAAGAATACAAAGGACTTCGTAACGGTATGGTAAATATAAACTTTCATCATGCCATTATCGGCGACCTTTTCCACGTCATTCGTATCTGCTCCCACAGATTTTGCTGCAATTTCTTTCAGTTCTTCTTCACTTTTTCCAGAACCGGCAAGCTCTTTTGTACGAAGTTCTGTGGTTCCGATTGCAATGGCCCGTACTTTGTTCTGCTGCGTATCCACTTCAATCTTTACTTCCACTGAATCCGGATTAGCTCCTGATTTTACTGCTTTCTGGATTGCCTCATAGCGAAGCGCCAGAATATCTTTTTCTGTCGGATTCTGAATGGTACGTTCTACCATATCCCGCACCATTGCCAGCGCAACACCGATCGGCGAGATTACAGATGCATTTCTTGCAATTTTATATTTCACTCCAAATTCTTCTGCAATATGTGGAACAACGCTTGCTGCACCGCCGCCACCGCCCACAAATGTCAGTGTCTTCCGATCCAGTCCATAGTCTTTGATAAAGCTTTCCACTACTTTTCCATTTTTCTTTGCAGACAGATGAAGTGCCTGTTTTGCTGCTTCTTCCACGGATACGCCCATATTTTTCGCAAGAGGAGCCCATGCTTTTTTTGCTGCCTCCACATTTCCATAAGCATAATTGTCCTCTTTTACATAACCAGCAATATTCGCAGCTCCTGAAAGTGTCAGTGCAAATTTCTTTCCATTACTGCATTCCACATAAGCATACGCCGGATCTCCTTCTTTCGGATGCACTTCTTTCAAAACTGGATCAACCATATCCTCTGTCGCTGTGTATACTTCATATTCAAGATTAGCAATATGAGAACTTCTCGGGCCAACATCTACCATCTTTCCATCTTTAATTTCGATCATACTTCCGCCGCCAATACCCACAGTCCGCACATCCAGCGAGCTAACATAGGTCTTATGTCCACCAACTTCTGCATATTTTACAACTACATTTCCGTCTTTCACACAGGAAATATCCGTACTGGTTCCGCCGACTTCCATAAATAATCCATCCGTTAATTTTTCGTACATGAGCGCACCCGCAACTCCAGCTGCAGGTCCAGACAGAATCGTCAGAATTGGACGGCTCCTGACTTCATCCACCGTCATGACACCACCATCACAACGCATAACCATCAACGGTGCTTTAATATCTGCGTTCTTAATGGAATCCTCTGTCATATTCGCCACTTCCAGCATCTTTGGTAAAATACTTCCGTTAATAACTGCTGTTCTCGTACGAACCTTTAATCCATATAGTTTAGACACATCATTGCCGGCTGTTGCAGGCAGTCCTTGTTCGTTGCACAATTCCACCACAGCATTTTCATTCGTTGGATCATCCACGCTGAAGGCTTCCGTAACAACCATGGATACGGCTCCTTTCTCCTTCAGTTTCTTCAATGCCTCAGAAGCATTTTCTTTCAGCGAATCCAAATTGCCCGTATTCACATATTCATTTTCAGTAAACAGAAGTTTTCCGGGTGCCAACTCAATATTTCCAATATTGGTATCTGCTTTTGATTTTGCTCCCTGAATTCCGCTTCCCAGAGTCAGAATTCCGACCTTGGCAACGTCTCCTTCCAGCAATGCATTGGTAGCCTGCGTTGTTCCGTGGGCGATAAACATGACATCCTCTGGCCTTACATGGCATTCTTCCATTGCTTTATGAAGTACCTGGATAATACCTGCCGCCACCCCCTCTTTTGCCTCATGAGTAGTAGGTGTTTTCGCACTTCCAATCAGCTCAAAGGTGTCATTGTCAATAACTACCGCATCGGTGAATGTACCGCCAACATCAATTCCAATTCTTACTTTCATATACAAATCCTCGCTCTCTTTTCGGCACTTATTATAAGAACTTTATTAGTTCTGAAAGATAAAGCAGGTGTTGAAGCCTGCTTTACCTGATTTATTACATATACATCATAACTAGAATCACGACTGACAACGCCGTTACAATCCAGTTCGGCCAGAACACCTTCATGGCCACTGCTGTCGGCTCATAACCAACAAAATTGGAACACCATACCACCTGCGTAGAGGTTGGGCAAGCCTGGGTAGGCCAGCGCATAGTCGCATAAAATGCTACAGATAACGCCAGGATCGGAACCGCATCTACCGCCATCATGCTGACAGCAAGTCCGGCACCCAGACCAAGAATATTAAACGGTCCTCTATAAAGGCTTCCCGGTGAAAGAATACATACAAAGAGAATCAGTCCGATTGCCGTGGTCGGTGTGATCATCTGCATAAACGGCTGAATTGCAGCCTGGGTTGTCGGTGCCGTCATTGCATTGATCAACATACCAATTCCAAACATCAGTGCTACGGTCGGAGCGCCCTCTTTAAATCCTTCATAACAGCTCTGGACAATCATGCTGCAATATTTTGACCAGTTTCCTTTTACAGTCATCACCATCAGCCAGACAATACCAATCAGGAATACGGTAATGGCATCCAGTTTGAAAACCAGCATAATCAATACGACTACAAACGGTGTCATACAGGCCAAAAATCCACGAAATCCTTTTACCGGCTCGATCTCTTCACTGTCATCTGTGGAAATTTCAGATGCAAATGCATATTTTGTTCCACCCTTTTTGAATCCCCATACAAGAATACCAACACAGAAAATACAGCTCATAACCGTCAGGATAATTGCTGCGGTATACATATCACTCTGCTCAACACCTGTAATATTGGTAATTGCCGCAATATTTGCCGGATTAATCATATAGCCCGCCGTCATGGCTGCCAGAAATGAGTTGCAGGCGATGGTAGGAGCAACTCCCACTGATAACATGATCGGAAGCACAATTGCTCCAACCATTGCAACTGCTCCGGTTCCATACAATACTGTGAAAAGAAATACACTGGCTACGCAAAGAAGCAGTGAAACAATAAACGGTTTGTCCCCTCCAAGTTCCGCCGCCTTCTTAATAATCGTTGCCGATACGCCTGTTCGATACAAAATTCTGGAAAGCCAGCAGCTAAAGAGGATTGCCACATATGTACCCGCAAGTTTCAAAGACCCCTGCGAGATTACAAATGTCAGAATTCCCTCATCCCCTTTTAACGGAAGTCCTGCTACAATTGCAATCAGAACTGCCATTAACGGAAGTGCCAACACTGTTGGTAATTTCTTTGAAATCATCAAAGCCGCAATTACCACAAAAATAACAACAACAAGTCCGCCAGTTACCATTTTTTACCCTCCTTGTGGTTTTGTTTTTGTTTACCGTTTTATAAAATGGTTTTATGAAACAGCTTTGATCAAAGTATATCATGTTTTTTAGGTTTGTCAACACCGTTTTTGTATATTCCTTTTATTTTTTTCTCTATAAAAACCATCTTTTCAGTCATATTGTATACTTCCATTGATTTTACCAAATTTTTCATTATCTATTTTTATTATATACCTTTAGCATACAGAATTCTTCTTGCAAAATATGGTAATCTGTATTATGGTAAGTATAGTTAATTAAATCTATTTTAAAAAACAAGCAGGGAGAAGATTTCATTTATGTCAAATACAAAGAAACCCATTAATGTAGAAATCAAAAAGATTAACCGATCAAATATTTATCATCATTTTCTCGAAAACCAGTTTCTAACCAAGCAACAGTTAGTAAATGACCTACAGCTATGTCTGCCTACTGTCACTAAGAATATTGACGACCTGGTAGCTGATGGCTTGATTGAAAAATCCGGTTCTCTTGGACATACTGGCGGACGCAGAGCTATCACTTACTCACTGATCAAAAATGCCAGAGTAGCACTTGGAATTGATATCACCCAGAATCATGTAACCATCGTTGCATTAGATCTGACGGGATCTATCATTTCCTCCAATCGTTCCCGCCGCCATTTCGAGCCCACCGATGATTATTACAGCTATGTAGGCTCCACCCTGGATACATTCATTCTCGATGCAGGATTTCAGCCAGACCAGATTCTGGGAGTGGGAATCGGACTCCCTGCACTTGTAGATGCTGATAAAAAAAGCATCTTTTTCAGCAAAATTATTAATTTAAGCAGTACTACACTTGAAGATTTTGCCCGCTACATTCCTTATCCCATCGAACTATATAATGATGCCAATGCCGCTGTTTTTACGGAGACCTGGACCAATCACAACATGAAAAATGCATTTTACCTGATGCTCAGCAACAACATCGGCGGTTCCATGATTATTGACGGAAATGTTTACAGCGGTGATGCCCAGCGCAGCGGAGAAATCGGCCATGTTCCCCTCATCCATAATGGGAAAAAATGCTATTGTGGACAGTCGGGTTGTGTAGACGCTTATCTGGCAGCAACTAATCTTTCTAATATGACCGACGGAAACCTTCAGGCTTTTTTCCGGGATCTCGAAAACGATGATCCCGCTATTGTCAGAGTCTGGGATACCTACCTCGATTATCTGGCTGCAACCGTTAATATTCTCCGCATGCTTCTTGACTGCAATGTCATTCTCGGTGGATATGTGGGAGAATATCTGGAACCCTATATGGAAGAGTTAAAAAAGAGAGCTGCTCGGTTAAATACCTTCTCCGATGATGCAGAATATTTAAAAATCTGCTCCTACAAAAAGGAATCCATTGCCGCTGGAGCTGCCCTCTATTTTGTCGACGCGTTTACCAAAGCACTTTAAATTTGCTTATATATTTCTATTTACAGCAGATGGAGATGTAATGCCCGTATTTCTCGGATGTTACATCTCCATCTTTTTATTTTCCTTCTTTTTTACTTGTCATTTTATAAAACAGATGTTATAATCTGTTTTATAAATCTATTTTAACTATTCAAAAGGAGGGTTTTACATTGTCAGAATTACCAAAAACCATGAAAGCACTGGTCGCATATGATAAAGGGGATTATCGTTTTGAACCGGCTTATCCGGTTCCGGAGTGCGGCCCGGACGATATCATTATCAAAACAGAAGGCTGCGGAATCTGTGCAGGTGATCTGAAATGCTACCATGGAAACTCAACCTGGGGAGATGAAACACACGCAAAATGGGTTCGTCCTCCTTTTATTCCAGGACACGAATTTCTTGGACATGTTGTTAAAACAGGTGTCAACGTAACAGAATACAAAGTTGGAGATCGCCTGATCGCTGACCAGATTGTTCCGTGCGGTAAATGTAAATTCTGCAAATCCGGCCGTTATTGGATGTGTCAGCCTCATGCAACTTTTGGATTCCAGAAAGAAAATAACGGCGGCATGGCAGAATATGTCCGTTACCCTAAGACTGCTGTTCTGCATCGTGTACCAGAAGATATGCCTCTTGAAAAAGCACTTCTGATCGAACCCTACAGTTGTTCCAAGCATGCCGTTGACCGTGCAGATATCCATATCGAAGATACCGTCGTCATCTCCGGTGCCGGAACTCTCGGTCTTGGAATGATTACCTATGCACATCAGATGAATCCAGCAAAATTAATTGTGCTTGATATGATGGACGAACGTCTGGAAAAAGCGCTGGAATTCGGTGCAGATATTGTAATTAATCCAGGGAAGGAAGATGCAATCCAGAAAATCATGGATCTTACAGATGGATATGGCTGTGACATTTATATCGAAGCTACCGGTCATCCGTCCAGCGTTGTACAGGGTCTCCAGATGGTTCGTAAACTCGGTACTTTTGTGGAATTTGGTGTTTTTGCCCAGTCCACTACCGTAGACTGGACCCTGATCGGTGATAACAAAGAATTAAATGTGCTCGGTTCCCATCTGAGTCCTTATTGCTATCCCTATGTAATTGAAAATATTGCAAACGGTATTTTAAAGACAGACGGCGTCGTTGGGCACTGCTTTAAACTGGAAGATTGGGAAAAAGCATTTGATTATGCTACCGGTAAATACGGCGATCTGAAAATTGCTTTCACTTTCTAATTTCACCACCTATAAAGCTGAACTGCCGCTTCACGGACAAGTCATTGTCCACGAGGCGGCAGTTCTGTTTATTTGGTTTACAGGCCATATTCTTTATACAAACCAGTTCTATATGATGCATCTGCGGTAGTCTTTTTCAAATCGTCTATGCGATTAACATTCAAAAGTAATTCATTTAATTGAAGAAGTCACTTTTCTCCACGGGCTTCTCCTATCTCAATTCCTTCCTCCCTGGAGCTGCTCATCTGTGAATTATAGTCAAGGATGGTCTTTTGACATGCTTCATATTACAAGCGTTTCCGTTCGTCGGCACTGAGTTTTTGAAGAACTTCATAGGCTTCTTTAATATAAGTATCTTCTTCTGCCATTTTTTCAAAATCCTCCCTTCTTTCTGCGGACAGGATCCGTTTGTTTTATCACATCTAAATAATAATATGCAACCCTACAAAAGACGACTGATTTTATATGAATTTGCAACAGTCTGGCATAACTCTCGAATCAATTATTCTACTTTCCAACCGTTGGAACTCACGCCTTCTTAATTTTCTCCAGACCCACACTTTTCCTAAAACGCAGGAATTTTCTACCTCTGAGCCCAGACTCTGGCCCATTCCATATCCAAAAAGCTTGTTTTGGCCCTCCCTCGCAGGAACCCGAAGACAGATTTTCTGATATAGCCCCACAGCCCGGCCCGGGATTTCTTTTTACGCATAAAAAAGCTACTGCCCATAGATGAGCAACCATCTACCAAGCAGCAGCCTCTTTAAAAAATTCTTTTTTACAGCTTCATAGTCAATGAAATCCGTTTCTTCTGCAGATCCACTGATAATACCTTCACTTCCACGACATCTCCGACTTTCACCAGATCCAGTGGATGCTTAATGTATTTATCGGACATCTGGGAAATGTGTACCAGACCATCCTGATGAACGCCGATGTCCACAAAAACTCCAAAATCCATAATATTGCGGACGGTTCCCTTGAGCACCATGCCCGGTGTCAGATCCTTCATATCCAGTACATCACTTCGAAGCACTGGTTTTGGCATCTCATCACGGGGATCGCGGGCCGGTTTTTCCAGTTCCTGCACGATGTCTTTGAGGGTCAGCTCGCCAACGCCCAGTTCCTCTGCCGTTTCTTTCAGATGCAGTACTTTCTTGGAAATCCCTTTCAGACCGCCTCCGGCAATGTCCTCCGGAGAATACCCCAGGGAGGTGAGAAGCTTCATGGCTGCCTCATAGCTCTCCGGATGCACACTGGTGGTATCCAACGGATTGTCTCCGTTCATGATACGCAGAAACCCTGCACACTGCTCAAATGCCTTGGGCCCTAGTTTTGATACTTTCAGAAGCTGGCGGCGGTCTGCGAAACGACCGTTTGCCTCACGGTAAGCCACAATATTTTTCGCCAGCGTCTTGGTGATGCCGGAAATATACTCCAGAAGCGGGGCTGATGCGGTGTTCAGGTCCACACCAACCTTATTTACGGAATCCTCAACGACGCCGCCCAGCGCTTCGCTCAGGCGCTTCTGATTCATATCGTGCTGATACTGACCTACACCGATGGCTTTCGGATCAATCTTCACCAGCTCTGCCAGGGGATCCTGCAGACGCCTTGCAATGGATGCTGCACTTCGCTGTCCCACATCGAAATTCGGGAATTCTTCTGTTGCCAGTTTGCTGGCAGAATAGACGGATGCACCGGACTCACTAACGATCACATACTGTACTTTTTCAGGTATTTCTTTCAGGAGTTCCACAATCACCTGCTCAGACTCTCTGGAAGCAGTTCCGTTTCCGAGAGAAATAAGTGTGATATGGTATTTGCTGATGAGCTTCTTCAGTACTTCTTTGGCCTCTTTCACTTTATTCTGAGGCGCAGTCGGATAAATAACCACCGTATCCAGTACTTTTCCGGTAGGGTCTACTACTGCCAGCTTACAACCAGTACGAAATGCCGGATCCCAGCCAAGGACAGTCTGTCCTGCAATAGGTGGCTGCATAAGCAGCTGTTCCAGGTTTTTACCAAATACTCGGATTGCACCTTCTTCTGCCTGCTCGGTCAGCACATTTCGAATCTCACGTTCAATAGCCGGCGCAATCAGTCTCTGATAGCTGTCCTTCACAGTTGCTTCCAGTATCGGAGTGGTATACGCATTATCCCGGCTGACAACCCGGCTCTCCAGATAACTTAAAATCTCTGCCTCCGGTGCTTCAATCTTCACCGTCAAAATCTTCTCGGATTCTCCGCGGTTCAACGCCAGCGTCCGGTGTCCTGCCATCTTATTTAATGGCTGGCAGAAATGATAATAAGTCTCATAAACCGACTGTGCCTGATCATCCTTAGCCTCGGAAGTAATCATTCCTTCCTTCATGGTCTTATTACGAATCCAGGTACGGTAGTCTGCTTCATCGGAAATGCTCTCTGCAATAATATCCATTGCTCCTGCAATGGCCTCCTCTGCCGTAGAAACCCCTTTCTCTTCGGAAAGATAGTTCTTTGCCTCTTCCTCCAGCGGCTGGCTGGTCATCTGCAGAAGAATCACATTTGCCAGCCCTTCCAGTCCTTTTTCCTTTGCAATGATCGCACGGGTACGGCGTTTCGGACGATATGGGCGGTACAGGTCGTCTACAGCTACCTGGGTCTGTGCTGCCTCAATGGCTTTTTTCAGCTCATCTGTCAGTTTTCCCTGCTCTTCAATGCTGGAAATTACCTGTGCTTTTTTTTCTTCCAGATTCCGTAAATAAGTCAGCCGCTCGTCCAGATTACGGAGCTGTTCATCGTTCAGCGCACCGGTGGCCTCTTTCCGGTAACGGGAAATGAACGGGATGGTGTTACCTTCGTCAATAAGCTTCACCGCCGCCTCTACCTGGCCACGTTTTACCTGAAGCTCCTCTGTCAGTTTCTGTATGATGTCCATCTAACTGTCTCTCTCCTGTTATTTCATCAAAAATTTTACAACTGCCACAATAGGTACAATACCGGATACTGCTCCAATCGTCTGGGTTTCTTTTTCTGTCTTATGGTCCAGAATCGCATACATCTTTGCATAGGTGCTTCCTAAGAATACCAGATTCAGTGCAAAATTAATCATAGTCTCCAGACCGGAGTTAAAAGATATAAAATTCAGTACCAACGGCACAATCCACCACAGCTTGAATACAGTTGCCGGTACTTCAAAGCTGTCAAACAGCCGAACCGGATCTTCATATCCCGCCGCTGCATCTGCACAAGCATACCATACACCGTATGGAATCCATGCAAGCCATGCTTTATCATATCCCATTGCTTTCAGTGCTTTCATATGAGACACGGAAAAAATCACATAGCATGCGATCACAACAATTCCCACAATCGCAATAATTGCCATTCCCATTCCCATCAATGCTGCTACATTCATCATTTTGATTTCCTCTCTTTTGTATAATTTTCAGATACCTTATCAGTATACGGGCATCCAGGTTCTGTGTCAACGCAAAAGAACCCAGGCCGGACAAACCTGGATTCTTCTGCGTTGAAATATATATAACTACTAAGGGGATAGAGAAAAGCAAACAAAGAAGGAGACAGAACTGGTTCTACAGTGCTATCTCCTTTGATAACTGGTTTCCGCTTTTCCGGGATCAGAAGGTTTTTTCCTTCTGATGATTTGTATTATAACGTATTTTTTCCTATTGTCAACGGAATCCTGTCACTTCCATAATATTTTCATTTTATTCAGAAGTTTCTTTAATTTTTATGGTCGTCCTTCTCATATCCCTTCGGCGCTTTTCTGCGGAACACATCGTCCCCATACTTCACTCCCAACACCAACAGCACAGCTGCCAGCGCAATCAGGACAATGACCGTCCACTGGGTGGTGCTGAGCATACTTAAATTAAAGCATCTCACATTGATCCACATCTGATTGATGTTCTTATTACCCTCGTCGTCAAAATACAGCATGACCGCACTCCGGCTGATCTCTTCCTCACTGGGATACTGGGCAGAAAGCTGGCGGTGCGCCTGCTCAGCCGGTGCGGTGATGACGTAGTCCTCATCACTGTTGTCACCGGAGAAGAAATATCCTACCGGATATTCGATGGTATCTTCCTCATCCTCTTCCGCACCGTAAGTCCAGTCCAGATAGTCAAATATCACATCGCTGTCACCGCCTGCGATGGCAGAAGTGTATCCAATGTAATACATATTGCGGACAGCATTATCCGGTCTTGACAGGAAGTTGATAAATGCCTGAGCAGCCTGTTTCTTTGCTGCATCCTGACCGATGCCGCTCTTTAACATGACCCACCCGTCAAACCACAGGTTGGTACATTCTTCCGGTACCGCCCAATCCAGATAAAAGCCGTCCTCCTCTGCCTGATCCAGTGCATAGACACCATCTCCGGACCACTGCAGATTGGCAACCACCTTTCCACTGACCATATCTGCTTTGCCGCTGTCCGTCTCAAAGGAGTAGACATTGGCGCGGATCTCTTTTAACTTTTCTTCTGCCTCATCAATGGTCTCTTTTCTTGTATCATTCATGATGGCAGAGAGCTGAGTTTCATAATTTGCACTGTTTCTAAAAGAAGGATCCAGAAGCTGATCCCGGTTCAGAATCGCCAGTGTCGGAAAATAAGCATCACGCACATTGTCCTTAATGGTAACCTGACGGTAGAATTTCGGATTTTCCAGGATCGCCCAGGTGGAAGCTTCTTCCTCTGTTACCTCTTCCGGATTGTAGACCATACCGGTAATGCCCCACATATAACCTGCTGCATAATCCGCCCATGGTTTTCCGTCAATCTGATTTTCTTCAAATACGCCGTTGATATAAGGAGATACTCCTTTTACGTAGTAGTTGTTCTCATTTTCCGTATCAAAGAAATCTTTGGACAGAGGCTCCAGTTTATTTTCTTTCAGGAGCTTCATGATCATGTAGTCAGAAGGACACACCAGGTCATAGACATTTCCCAGATTCAGCTGGCTGTACAGTTCCTCGTTGGTTCCAAAAGTGGAATATTCCACTCTCACTTTTTTTCCATAAGTATCCTGATACCATTGTTCAAAATCCTGAATCATGGAATTTTCTCCAAAGATATCGCCGCTGTCCAGATCGATGACCTCGTCATCCTCCCAGCCGCCTTCGTCGATATATTCCTCCCAGTTGCAGACCCGCAGGACAATGGTATCATTCTCCGTCTGACCGCCTGTTGCCTGTACCGGAATGGCAGACACGACAGACGCGCCCATGACTGCTGCCATAGCTGCTGCTGAAATTCTCTTATTCATTATCCGCACCTCCTTTTTTCTCACTAAGAAGGTTCCATACCAGCACACCTGCCACGATAATCACAAAAATCAGAGTCGACAGCGCCCAGAGTGCGGTCTTGATCTCCGTATGGGATCCCTTGGTGGCATTGACCACATAAGTACTGATGGTATCAAAGGTGGCCGGTTTCGTATAAGTCGTAATAAAATAATCATCCAGTGACAGAGTCACGGACAGCATAAAACCGGATACAATGCCCGGAATCAGCTGGGGAATAACTACCTTCCGCAATGCCACACTGGCATTTGCTCCCAGATCCAGCGCTGCCTCATAAATGCTGTTATCCATCTGTTTTAATTTTGGCAGAACAGACAGATACACAAAGGGCGCTTCCAGTACCACATGCCCCACGATCAACGGGAAAAAGGAATCCTTGCTGAGTCCCAGAACTACAATGAGCAGGACACAGATAGAAAATCCGGTTACCACTTCCGCATTCACTACCGGAACCTGATTGACAAAATCAATGGCTCCTCTGGTTCCTTTTTTACTGTAAAAGGCTCCGATGGCTCCGATGGTTCCCAGAATCGTCGCAATGCAGGCAGACCCAATAGCCAGCGCAAAGGTACCGCCAATCATTCCCAGCAGCTCGCCTGTCGTAAACAGGGTTTTATAATTCTGCAGGGAAAAATTTCCATGGGTTCCGATGGTTGCCGTATCCGTAAAGCTGTATACAGCCAGAATCAGTACCGGAAGATACATAAATAATAATACAATGCCAAGCCAGGCAGATCTCATCGTCTTTTTTATCATAAGATTGTCCCCCGTCCTGTCTCCTCTTCACTGAAGCCATTGGTTGCCCAGGTCACAAGGAAGATAATTGCCAGCAGCACGATGGATATCATGGAACCATTGTGCCAGTCATAGGCATTAAAGTAACTTCCGATCAGACTTCCCATGATGTAAGTGCTGTTATAGAGCATATCCAGAATGACATAGTTCGTCATGGAGGGCAGGAATACCATGGTTACACCGCTGATCAGTCCCGGTACACTTAAGGGAAGTGTTACCTTCAGGAAAGTCCGCACCGGATCTGCTCCCAGGTCAGCCGCTGCCTCCAGGAAGGAATTATCCAGCTTTCCAAGAGTTGTATAAAGGGGCAGAATCATAAAAGGCAGGAAATCATAGGTCATACCGATCACCGTGTTGAGGAACGGATGATAGGCCAGATTGCCTTCCATCATGGTCAGCACTTCTTTTAAAGCTACCACACGGAGCGTAAAGTTAATCCACATGGGTGCAATAAAGAGCACCAGCAGAACATTTTTTTTCTTAATATCACTCCGCGCCAGAATATAGGCCACCGGATAAGCCACCAGCGTGCAGCATACTGTGACGGTTGCCGCTACTACCAGACTGTAGCACAAGGTTCCGATGGTATTTTCATCGGTAAAGAAATTGATGAAATTACCGGCAGTAAACTGTCCGGAGCCGTTAGTAAATGCATAGTAGAGTACCACCAGAAGCGGAGCAACAACAAAGCAGATCAAAAATACCGCATAGGGGATACCCAGCTGTTTTCTTGAAAAACGCAGGTTCATTCTTCGGTCTCCTTTCAGTTTTCTCCCAACAGGGACATCTCAATGCTCTCCTTCGGAATGATAAGACGTACATAGTCGTTCTCATTCCACAGATATTCGTCATGAAGATGGAAGTCATAATCATCCTTCGTTCTGACCACGTAATGGTAATGGTCACCTTTGTAAATAAGAGAAATGATATGACCGCAGACACCGTCTCCATTTTCTGTATCGTCGCTCATGTCGATGGATTCTACCGGAACCTTGACTTTGACCTTCACGCCTGCAGTCTCGATCTCCTGCCCCTCTGCATCCACCAGAACGCCGTCTCCATTGATGGAAGATCCCGCATACAGCTGCGTCACATCACAGGCATACTCGCCGCCTGCAAATTCCACCGTATAATGTTTCGTCAGCTCGCCCTCGAAAATATTCTGGTTGGTATCGGCCAGAATTACATGGATGCCGTCCGGCTCCAGACACATACCAATGGTATCGCCCTCTTTTGCACTTCTGGTGCTCTGGATCACAACCTCGTTATCTCCTGACTCCACGATAATCTCATAATGCATACCCTTGAAAATCACGGACTGTACCACACCCGTAATCGTACCGTCTTCCGGTGCCGTCATGATCACATCCTCCGGGCGCACGATGACATCGACTTTTGCTCCCACCGGAAGATCATCAAGACATGCAAACTTCGCACCGCAGAAATCCACTTCGCGGATACCGCACATATGACCAGTGTAAATGTTGCTTTCACCGATAAAGTCCGCAACAAATACGGTATGCGGCTCATTATAAATCTCCTCCGGCGTACCGATCTGCTGAATCTTACCGTCAGACATAACCACAACCTTATCAGACATGGTCAGGGCTTCTTCCTGGTCATGGGTAACGTAGATGAAAGTGATACCCAGCTCTTTGTGCATGGCCATCAGCTCCAGCTGCATCTCTTTTCGCATCTTTAAATCCAGCGCACCCAGCGGCTCATCAAGAAGCAGAATCTCCGGCTCATTGACAATGGCTCTGGCGATGGCAATACGCTGCTGCTGACCGCCGGACAGGGTGGAAATACTTCTCTTTTCAAAGCCTTCCAGGTCTACAATTTCCAGCGCACGGCTTACTTTGGCACGGATCTCCTCCTTCGTCAGTTTTTCCTGACGGGTGACGGTCTCTCCTGCCGCATTTTTATAAGTTACATTTTTTGTTTTCAGCTTCAGGCCGAAAGCAATGTTATCAAAAATATTCAGATGCGGAAATAACGCATATCTCTGAAATACCGTATTAATCGGTCGCTTATTAGGAGGAAGTTTACTGATGTCCTCCCCATTTAACAAAATCTGTCCTTCTGTTGGGATGTCAAATCCGGCTATCATACGCAAAGTCGTGGTCTTGCCACAGCCTGACGGCCCCAGGAACGTCACAAATTCTCCTTTTTTAACCTGGAGATTAAAATCCTTCACCGCTTCAAAATTATCCTCGAAGCGCTTTTTAATTCCTTTCAGTTCAATAATATGTTCAACTGACATGGTACGGCTCCCAGCTCCTTTCCTTCGTTACGTGGATTACAGATTTGTACACAGGAACGCATAAAAATAAGGCAGTAATGTCAAGATGCCTTTCGTTTCTTGACGTCACTGCCTTTCGTTCCTGTGCCAATATCACTAAGTAGAATAGTATTCGATATTGAGAAAAATGTCAATGATTTATTGAAAATTAATCCCTTTTAAAGATATCCCTCGTGTAAACCTTTTCCTGTACATCATCCAGTTCCGCACTGTAGCGGTTGGCAACAATGGCCTGACTCTCCTGTTTGAAACGGCCCAGATCGTTAACCACCAGGCTTCCGAAGAAACGGCTTCCATCTTCCAAAGTCGGTTCATAGATAATGACTTCCGCACCTTTCGCCTTGATCCGCTTCATAATTCCCTGAATGGAACTCTGACGGAAATTGTCACTGTTGGCTTTCATGGTCAGACGGTAAACCCCTACCGTCACCTGCCGTCCTGGCAGACCATTTCTTCCATTCTCACCCTCATAGTATCCTGCCCGCTCCAGTACCCTTTCTGCAATGAAATCTTTTCTCGTCCGGTTGGCTTCCACGATGGCCTCAATGAGATTCTCCGGCACATCCTGATAATTGGCCAGCAGCTGCTTCGTATCTTTTGGAAGACAGTAACCGCCGTAACCAAATGACGGATTATTGTAATGACTTCCAATTCGCGGATCCAGGCAGACACCGTCGATGATGTGCTTCGTATTCAGTCCACGTATCTCTGCATAAGTGTCCAGTTCATTAAAATAAGAAACTCGCAGTGCCAGATAAGTGTTTGCAAAAAGCTTCACAGCTTCCGCTTCTGTCGTACCCATAAAGAGGGTCGGAATCTCTTCCTTAATCGCACCTTCCTTCAAAAGCCCTGCAAAGACCTCTGCCTCTTTCTGAAGATCTTCTCTTCCTTCCGGCACACCTACAATGATCCGGGATGGGTAGAGATTATCATAAAGTGCTCTTCCTTCTCTTAAGAATTCCGGGGAGAACAGTAAGTTTCTGCAGTCATATTTTTCATACATATGCTGCGTAAAGCCTACGGGAACCGTGGATTTCACGACCATCACCGCTTCCGGATGACATTTCTGCACCAGTTGAATGACCGCTTCCACGGAACTGGTATCAAAGTAGTTCTTCACCGGATCATAATTCGTTGGTGTAGAGATGATAACATAATCTGCCTGGCGGTATGCCTCTTCTCCGTTTGTTGTCGCAGTCAGATGAAGTTTTCCACCTGCCAGATATTCTTCAATCTCTTTGTCCACAATGGGGGACTTCCCACTGTTAATAAGATCTGTTTTTTCCTGTATAATATCTACTGCCCACACTTCATGATGCTGGGATAACAGCACCGCATTGGACAGCCCCACATAACCAGTTCCGGCTATGGCAATCTTTATCTTTTCTTTGTTCATGACCTGATCCTCCGCTTATCACTCTAACATTGTGCCCGGGCAATGTCAAACAAAAATCCGTCTGCCATGGCATTCCATAACAGACGGATCTTCAAAGGGGAGGATAAGTATTCAATTTCTCTTCCGTACATTTACAGTATACCCTTCCTGGCTATTCTTATACGCAAATCTCTCAAATTTTTTTGTATAAAAGGACTTGTTATGTAGTTTTAAATACTATATAATAAACAAATGAGGTGATTACGTATGACAATTAACCAGCAGGACATCCTTAACAGTATTCTGGAAAGTCTTGACCGAATTGACTATATCAAGCCAAAGGAGATTCCGAATATTGATCTCTACATGGATCAGGTAACAACCTTTATGGAAGAGCACTTAAGTTCCTCCAAACGGTACCCCGAGGACAAGATCCTCACCAAGACCATGATCAACAACTATGCGAAGAACCGGCTTCTGCCTTCTCCTGATAAGAAAAAATATTCAAAGGAGCACATGCTGCTTCTGATCTATATTTACTATTATAAATCTATCCTTTCCATCGGAGATATTCAAAGCCTTCTGGAGCCACTGACGGAACGGTATTTCCACAATGATGGTAATTTCAATATGCAGTCCATCTATGAGGAAGTCTTCAGTCTGGAGCGGCAGGAAGTGGAGAAGATGAAACAGGATGTAATCGACAAATATCACATTGCTTCTGAGATTTTTCCTGACGCGGAGGAAGAGGATCGGCAGTTTTTACAGACCTTCTCTTTTATCTGTCTCTTAAGTTTTGATGTATATGTAAAAAAACAAGTGATCGAAAAGCTCATCGACGGCCTTCCAAAAAAGGAAACCGGAAAGAAACACAAAGAAAAAGAGTAAACCGTTTTATGCGGCTTACTCTTTTCCTTTTTCTTCCTCTTCTTTTTCCAGACGACGGAATACCATATCGTATCCGTCATTTCCATAATTCAAAGAACGGTTTACGCGGCTGATGGTCGCGGTGGATGCTCCTGTTTTCTCTGCTATCTCCAGATAAGTCTGTTTCTCCCGCAAGAGTTTTGCAACTTCAAAGCGCTGGGACAGAGACTGGATCTCGTTGATGGTGCAGACGTCTTCAAAAAATGTATAGCATTCTTCCATACTTTGCAGGCTGAGGATCGCGTGGAACAGTCCGTCGGTGGCCTCATTGCGAATTCTTTTGCTCATGTCTTACCCCCTGGTTTTCTACTCCTGATTTCAACATTTTAACACACTAAAATCATAAAGTCCAGCCATTCTTAAGATATTTATTGATAAATGGATAGAGCCGTTCCTTTTGGGAATTTGCTACCAATTCCTCTGGGAAATCCACTTCCTCAATAAGTTCCAGAGAACGGCTGTGATTGAGAATATCCTCATAATAATGTGCATCACTTCCCATGATGACAGACACCCCGTATTTTTTGCAGAGTCGGAGCATGGTCAAATCATTTTCCCGCGCATTCTGACGAAACCCTCTTGGATTCAGGGAATTGTTATTAATCTCCAGAAGTGTGTGAGTCTCCTTTGCCGCCTGTACAATTGCTTCATAATCCAACGAATAGCGTCCGTCATCCGGATGACCGATGATATTGATATGTGGATTTTTCATGGCATTGATGATGCAGGATGTATTCCAATCCCGGCTGCCCGGCTTGATACAGGGAGTATGGAGACTTGCAACCGTCACATCCATCTTGCCAAGATAGGGTTCCCCAAAATCCACAGTTCCATTCTCGTCCAGAATGTTCATCTCCGCCCCTAACAACAGTTCCAGATTCCCATGCTGTCTTGGTACCACTTTCAAATTGTGAAAATAAAACTCTCCACAGGTACCCGGCATTTTCGGTGCATGCTCCGTAATTCCATATACTTCCAGTCCCTTCTCCTGGGCTGCATGAATCATCTCCATCATGGTGTTATACGCATGCCCACTGGCAATGGTATGGGTATGTACATCCAGTATATCTCTCATTTTCCGTCGTCCTTTCTGTCATATTCATGAAATAAGACAAGGAGCAGAAAAGTCTCCCCTCCTACTCCTTTGATTTATCAGTCCTGCTGCTTCAGAAGCGCATTCAGATCACGAGCTGCCTGCTCCTGGTTTTCCACCAGAAGTCCCTGCATTCCTACCTTTATTGCTCCGTCCACATTGATGTTTGTATCATCCAGAAAAATGCTTTCCTCTGCTTTCAGGTGATACCTGTCAAGCAGCATACGGTAAATCTTCTCATCCGGCTTAATCTGATGCACCTCATAGGACATAATACCACCATCCATCTCTTTCATAAAATTCAGAGAAGCCGCTGTATCATAGCGCACCTGCTCTCCATAATTGGAAAGATAGTAGGTATGGTATCCTCTTGCTTTCAGATCCTGAATCCACGGAATACTGCCTTCCCGTCTCCGCACCAGCGTACTTAAATCCGACATGAGCAGTAGAATCTCCTGCTCAAGCTCCGGTGCTTTGCTGATAAGCAGACGACGAAATTCTTCGCCCCTTAGCACACCCCGATCCAGCTCTTTCCAATCGGGTCCCAGCATCATGGCATGAGCAATCCGGTCTGCCTTCTCACCCTTAAATCCATAATGTGCAATGTGATCCTGCCAGCAATAATCTACCAATACATTTCCGATGTCAAATACAATATTTCTGATCATGATTTTCTTATTTCACATTTCTGTGGATGATGTCGTTTCTTCCCGGTCCGTTGGAAATCATGGTAATCGGGAATCCGATCTGTTTCTCAATGAACTCGATGTATTTGCGGCAGTTCTCCGGCAGCTCTTCGTAATTCTTGATACCGCGGATATCACATTTCCATCCCGGAAGAACCTCGTATACCGGTTTTGCTTTCTCCAGCAGATGAGTGGTCGGGAAATCAGTCGTTACTTTTCCGTCAATGTCGTAGCCTACGCATACCGGAATCTCATCCAGATAGCCAAGTACGTCAAGTACGGTAAATGCCACATCAGTAGCACCCTGCAGACGGCATCCGTATTTGGAAGCCACACAGTCGAACCATCCCATTCTTCTCGGACGTCCGGTAGTTGCACCATACTCTCCGCCGTCTCCGCCGCGTCTTCTGAGCTCGTCTGCTTCCTCACCGAAAATCTCGCTGACAAATGCACCTGCTCCTACTGCACTGGAGTATGCCTTACATACAGTGATAACCTGTTTGATCTCATAAGGCGGAATACCTGCTCCGATGGCACCGTAAGCTGCCAGTGTGGAAGAAGAGGTAACCATCGGGTAAATTCCATGATCCGGATCCTTCAGGGTTCCCAGCTGACCTTCCAGCAGGATGTTCTTTCCTTCTTTGATAGCTTCCCACAGATATGCGGATACGTCGCACACATAGGGCTCTACCATCTTCTTGTAGCCCATCAGCTCTTCGTAGATATCGTCCTCTTTGAGGGGTTCTGCATGATACAGATTCTCAAGGAGAACATTTTTCTTCAGAATTACATTAGCAATTCTTTCTCTTAATTCTTTCTCATCGGCAAACAGGTCGCTGACCTGGAAACCGATCTTTGCATATTTGTCTGAATAGAACGGTGCGATACCGGATTTGGTAGATCCAAAGGACTTTCCTGCCAGACGCTCCTCTTCCAGTTTATCAAAAAGAATATGATAAGACATTACCATCTGCGCACGGTCAGATACCAGAATCTTCGGCATTGGAACATTCTGATCCACAACGCTCTGAAGCTCCTTAAAAAATACCGGGATATTCAGTGCCACGCCGTTTCCGATAATGCTGGTCGTATGACCATAGAAAATTCCGGACGGCAGGGTGTGTAATGCAAACTTTCCATAATCATTGACGATGGTATGACCCGCATTGGCTCCTCCCTGGAATCTTACAATAATATCGGACTCCTGGCCGAGCATATCGGTGATCTTGCCTTTTCCTTCATCACCCCAGTTTGCTCCTACAACTGCTCTTACCATAGATAACTTCCTCCATTTCACAGGTTTCTCTTTACCTGTCCTGTATAAACAACTGCGGTCCCAGGTTAAAATTGACCGCATACACAACTTAGTATATCTTATAAATGTTAATAAGTAAAGTTCTTTTTGATGTTACCCAAAATCAAACAGCGACAACTGGTTGGATTCGGGCAGCCCCTCCAGAAGCCCCAGATCTGCCATCAGGTCGATGACGGTCTTGCTGAGCTTGCTGCGCTGGCGGAGATCGTCTTTGGAAAGGAACGGTCCCTGAGCCGCGGCTTCCACGAAGGCATCCGCTGCCTTATCACCCAGTCCGTCGATGGTCGACAGGGAGGGCATGAGTTTTCCATCAATGATCTGAAACTCATGGGCATTGGCCCGGTAGATATCGATCTTCATAAATTCAAAACCACGGGCATACATTTCCTGTACGCTCTTCATATCCTTCAGGGTCTCCTGCTCTTTCTGGGACAGGGAATCACTTCTTCTCTTATAATCCGCCATATAGTATTCCAGACGGTCCCGGCCCTGACACATGATCTCATAATTAAATGCATCCGCGCGGATACTGAAATATGCCGCATAGTAAGCCAGCGGATAATTGATCTTGCACCAGGCAATTCGCCATGCCATCATAACATAAGCTGCCGCATGGGCTTTTGGGAACATATACTTGATCTTCTCACAGGACCAGATATACCAGTCCGGTACGTTGTGGGCAATCATCTCTTCCTTCCATTTCGGCCAGTTGTCACATTTTCCTTTTGCAACGGTTCCTTTCCGGACGGCCTCCATAATCTTGAAGGACATCTCACTGTCCAGTCCCATACCAATGAGATACGTCATAATATCGTCTCGCGTACAGATGGCCGTAGAAATGGTCGCCTTTCCTTCCTGAATCAGCGTCTGGGCGTTGCCCAGCCACACGTCCGTTCCGTGGGCCAGTCCGGCAATGCGGACCAGATCAGAAAAGTGGGTCGGGTGGGTATCGATTAACATCTGCATTGCAAACTCGGTACCAAACTCCGGAATTCCCAAAGAGCCAAGCCTGGTACCTCCGATATCCTCCGGCTTCACGCCCAGAGCTTCCGTACTCTGGAACAGGGTCATAACTTCCGGGTCATCCAGCGGAATGGTCTTTGCATCCACACCGGTCAAATCCTCCAGCATACGGATCATGGTGGGATCATCATGTCCCAGAATATCCAGTTTCAACAGGTTATGGTCGATGGAATGGTAATCGAAATGAGTCGTTACCGTATCCGTCGTCATATCGTTGGCCGGATGCTGCACTGGAGTAAAGGAATAGATCGTTTCGCCCAAGGGAAGTACAATGATACCGCCCGGGTGCTGTCCTGTGGTTCGGCGGACACCTGTACAGCCTTGCACGATCCGGTCGATCTCACAGTTCCGCTTGCTGGTGCCGCGCTCTTCATAGTATTTTTTTACATAGCCAAATGCTGTCTTATCTGCCAGCGTACCGATGGTTCCCGCCCGGAAGGTCTGACCTGCACCGAAGATAACTTCTGTATATTTGTGTGCCTTGGACTGATAATCACCGGAGAAATTCAGGTCGATATCCGGTTCCTTGTTTCCCTTGAAACCAAGGAAGGTCTCGAAGGGAATGTCAAATCCCTCTTTTAATAGCTTATGACCGCACACCGGGCAGTCCTTGTCCGGCATATCGCAGCCCGCCATTCCGGCATAAGCTTTCACATCATCCGAGTCAAAGTCACTATAATGACACTGGGGACAAATATAGTGAGGACGCAGCGGATTTACTTCCGTGATTCCCGCCATGGTAGCGACAAAAGAAGAACCTACAGATCCACGGGAGCCTACCAGATAACCGTCGTCATTGGATTTCCATACCAGCTTTTGGGCGATAATGTACATCACGGCGAATCCATTTCCGATAATGGACTTCAGTTCCCTCTCCAGACGCTCCGTTACCACTTCCGGCAGATCATCTCCGTAAATCTCGTGGGCTTTGTTGTAACAGATCTCTCGCAGCGTTTTGTCAGAATTCGGGATGACCGGCGGGCATTTATCCGGACGCACCGGTGACAGATGCTCGCACATATCGGAAATCATATTCGTGTTAGTGATGACCACCTCTTCTGCCTTCTCCGCACCAAGAAATTCAAATTCCGCCAGCATCTCCTCCGTAGTACGAAGATAAAGCGGGGCCTGTTCATCAGCATCATTAAAGCCCTTTCCCGCCATGATGATTCTTCGGTATACTTCATCCTCCGGGTCAATGAAATGCACATCGCAGGTGGCAACGACCGGCTTCTTAAATTCTTCACCAAGGCGCACGATCTTCCGGACATTTTCCCGGAGATCTTCCTCCGAGTTTACCGGATTCTTGGAATCCCGCAGCATAAATCCGTTATTGCCCAGGGGCTGGATCTCCAGGTAATCGTAAAAATTCACGATTCTTGCCACTTCCTGGCTGGGCGCTCCTCTAAGAATTGCCTGATACAGTTCCCCCGCCTCGCAGGCAGAACCTACGATCAGGCCTTCCCGGTATTCATTCAGAAGACTCTTGGGAATCCGCGGTCTTCTGGCAAAGTATTTAAGATGTGACCAGGATACCAGACGGTAAAGGTTCACCCGTCCGATGTCATTTTTCGCTAATATAATGATATGATAAGTAGGAAGCTTTCGAATGGCATCCTCATTCGTCCGCCCCATCTCATTGACCTGATCGAGATTCCGAACATCTCTTGCTTTGAACATCTCAATAAATTTCACAAAGATCTCCGCTGTGCAGGCTGCGTCATCCACCGCACGGTGATGATGGTCAAGAGACACATTCAATGCCTTGGCAACTGTGTCCAGTTTAAATTTATTAAGAGCCGGAAGAAGGAGTCTTGCCATAGCCACCGTATCTCCTACCGTAAAGTCCGTAGGAATATTCATACGACGGCAGTTTTCCTCGATAAATCCCGCATCAAAAGAGGCATTGTGGGCAATCAGTCCACAGCCCTCACAGAACTTCAGGAAATCCGGCAAAATTTCTTCGATGGTCGGTGCGCCGATGACCATCTCATCACTGATACTGGTCAGTTCTTCGATCTCAAAGGGAATGGGCTCCTTCGGATTGACAAAAGTACTGAACCGGTCCGTGATCTTTCCATTTTCCACCTTGACCGCACCGATTTCAATGATCTTATTGTTGACTGCGGAAAGTCCGGTGGTCTCAAGGTCAAATACTACATAGGGATCATCGAGGCTTTGCCCCTTGGAATTTTCTACCAATTCCTTCAGGTCATCCACCAGATAACCTTCCACTCCATAAATAACTTTAAACTCTTCATCCTTGGAAATCGTATGGCTGGCCTCCGTAAATGCCTGCACGCAGCCATGATCCGTGATAGCAAGAGCCGGCATTCCCCATGCTTTGGCACGTTTCAGAAGAACTGATGCATCGGTAACGCCGTCCATATCGCTCATCTTCGTATGGCAGTGCAGCTCCACACGCTTCTTGTAGGAATAATCCATACGGGAAGTGGTAAAGTCTGCGATCTTCTTAATACCCACCACGGAACTGATAGTCAGCTCGTGATCAAACCGGTCCAGGGTCGTCATACCTTTGAGCTTTACAAAACCGCCTGCTGAAATCTTACTCCGCAGCTCTTCCAGCTGCTCATTTCTGGTAAACATTTTTACATGGATGGTATCGGTAAAGTCCGATACTGTCAAGGTAACAATGGTACGCTCCCCGCGGATCTCCCGCTCCTCCATATTGAAGATTTTGCCGCGAACGGTTACCTCTCCCATCTCCTCGACGATCTGCTCCAACGGAATCGGTTCATCCTCGAAATCACGCCCGTAAAGTACATCCGGGTTGTCACTTCTCCGGATACTGCCGCTGCGGCCTTCTCCGCCGAACCGTCCGCCGCCAAAAGATTTAGGTGCATTTTCACCGGCACTGGCTGCTGCCGATCCGGTACCATTTCCCGATGGTTTTCCTGCGAATCCCCCTGCTGCCTTTGCTGCCTCACTGACCGCTTTTTTCTCCGCCTTTGCCTCAGCTTTGGCTTCCTTTTCCTTCATAAGACTTTCCGTCAGAAAGCTGATCCGCTGGCGCATCTGCGCCTCGCTCTTCTCCAGGCTCTTGTGTTCTTTCAGATCGACGTAGTTCACATCCACCTTCACCTGAAAGCCGCAGCGCTCATTAAACACCCGGTCCAGAATCCGTAAAATATCATCCACTGCTTCCTTGTCATAGACCTGATCGGAAACCGTCACCCGCAAGTTGTGTTCATCCGGAAACTCCACCTTCGCATTTTTCATAATGCTTCTTTTGTAGGGGCTGTAGGCTTCCAGTTCTGTGAGCACACTGTCCTCATAGAGGTCCCACAATTTTTCCGGCGTGTACTGCTCAGACAACTGGAATTTTTCAAAAAAATAGACCTGTGTCCTCCTGCTGCCGAAAATCTGCCGCTGAATCTGCTTTGCAATATGAAAAAGCTGATCTTTTGCAATCAGCTTTTTGCTCACAATGTACACTCTGAGCACATCACGTTTCGGGTTCGTTGATACCCGGGTTACCATAACCTGCTCAAAGAGACTATGTAATTGTCCGTCTACCTGCAGTGTGCGAAACACTTCAAAAAACGGTTTTTCATTCATTCCAGTTCTCCAGTTCTGTACGAAGAGCATCCAGGAGCTGATCCTCCGGAAGCTTCTGAACAATCTCACCATGTTTGATCAGAAGACCGATGCCGTCGCCGCCTGCGATTCCAATGTCCGCTTCTCTTGCCTCACCAGGTCCGTTCACCACGCAGCCCATAACAGCTACGCGGATGTCCAGTGGATAGTTGGCTACCATGGCTTCTACTTTATTTGCCAGACCGATAAGGTCAATCTTGGTTCTTCCGCAGGTCGGACAGGAAACAACTTCCACACCGCCTTTTCTGAGTCCCAGGGTCTTTAAAATCAGACGTGCAGATTTCACCTCTTCTGCCGGATCACCGGTCAGGGAAACACGGATCGTATCGCCGATGCCCTGATAGAGGATCACGCCAAGACCAACTGCGGATTTGATATTTCCGGAATAAAGAGTTCCTGCCTCTGTAATTCCCACATGCAGCGGATGATCTGTCTTCTGAGCTATCAGTTCATGGGCTTTTGCACACATAAGTACGTTGGAAGATTTGATACTAATGACCAGATTGTCATACCCCATATCCTCGATGATTTTTACTTTATCAAGGGCACTCTCCACAATTCCCTCTGCGGTGACACCGTGGTATTTTTCCACCAGTTCTTTTTCCAGGGAACCGCTGTTCACCCCCACGCGAATGGGAATATTTCTTTCTTTTGCCGTATCCACAACTGCCTTGATACGCTCATAGCTTCCGATATTTCCCGGATTGATACGGATTTTGTCTGCGCCGTTTTCCATGGCTGCAATGGCCATCTTATAGTCAAAATGAATATCTGCCACCAGCGGAATGGAAATCTGCTTCTTAATTTCCTTTAATGCCAGCGCCGCTTCCATAGTTGGAACGGTACAGCGGATAATCTCACATCCGGCTGCAGTCAGACGACGGATCTGGGAAACGGTTGCCTCCACGTCCTCCGTTCTTGTATTGGTCATGGACTGGATCAGGATAGGATTTCCCCCACCGATAACCCGGTCACCGATTTTTACCACTTTTGTATGATCTCGATACATAACACCCTCCTGTTATAATTTTTCTTCCCGGATCGCATCCAGGCGTTTTTGTATACTGTATTTATTAACGTTCAGAACCAAACCGATCTCCATCAGAAGAAACACCGTCGCGGTACCTCCGTAACTGAAAAACGGCAGGGTAACCCCGGTAGTCGGAAACAGATTCGTTACTACCAGCAGGTTTAAAATCACCTGCAGGGCAATGTGGGAAAACACGCCGATGGAAATCATTCTACCCAGCAGATCTTCCGCCGTCTGGGAGATAATAAAAATCCGGTATAGCAGGTAAATAAATAGAAGAATAATCAGACCTGCTCCGAAGATGCCCAGTTCCTCACAGATAATTGCAAAAATATAATCGTTGTAGGGTTCCGGGATTTTACCCAGCTTCTGAATACTGTTGCCAAGGCCCTTTCCAAAGAGGCCGCCGGAACCAATGGCATAAAGCCCTTGCAGGGACTGAAATGCCGTATCTTTTTCATATTCATAGGGCTCCAGCCAGGCACGGATACGGGCAAAACGGAAGTTTGCCTCCAATGCCGACGGATCCAGATGCTTCACATAGTAGACCATCACTGCGACAAATATTACCACTCCTGCCGCACAGAGCATGAATTTCCATTGTTCCGGATGTACCACATACATCATAAAGACCGCCGTTCCCAGTAGAATCGTTGCCGTACTCATGTTATCACTGATTTTCCAGATCAGCACCGCAATAATTCCGCTGGGAATCATAATCTTGATCATGGACAGCCAGCTCTTCAAATGCCGTCCTTTCATCACGATCAATGTGGCCATAAAGACAATCATAATGAGCTTTATCGGCTCTGCTACCTGGAACTGAATGCCCCCCAGACGAATCCACCGGGTTGCTCCCTTTACCGTAACTCCAAGAGGTGTTTTCAGAAGCAGAATTAATCCGATACACAGTACATATCCGGGAATGACAAATGCACTCCATATATGGTAGTTCACAGACGCCACCACCAGCATGGCAATCATGCCAAGAACTGTATATACGATCTGATTTTTCAGAAGATACATAGGATCATAATTGTATGCTTTACTTAATCCCGCCGTGTAATAGCTGGCACTGTAAATCATGACAAATCCGAAAATCATAATGAAAGACAGCACCACCAGAAGGTTCGTATCCAGCCCTCGAAGTCCCGGCTGAAACATCCTTTCCCTCTTTGCCATCCTTTATGCCCTCCGTCTCTCGTAACGGCAGAAACGAAATTCCAGATCAAAGTAGGTCTTCTCATCGCTCTCCCCGGTCAGCTCCCATTCCGGATCTTCTTCCAAATTCGGGAACCAGGCATCTGCCTCATAGGCATGATCCGTCCGGGTCACATGGGCCACATCACAATAGGGCAGAAACTCTTTGTAAATAGTATCTCCTCCTATGATATAGACATCTTCACTATTATACTTTTTCACTTCTTCCAGCACTTCCTCCACACTGTGGCAGACAATGGCGTCCTTCACCTGATAGTCAGGGTTTCTGGTCAGAATAATGTTGGTCCGGTTCTTTAATGGCATTCCTCCCGGAAACGTAGCCAGTGTCTTTCTTCCAAGAACCACGACTTTACCGCTGGTCTCGGAACGGAAAAATTTCATATCCTCCGGAATACTCACCAGAAGCTTTCCTTTATGTCCAATGGCCCAGTTCTGGTCCACATTTACAATCAAATTCATGTTGTTCGTCCTCCTTATTTATACGGCAATGGGAATATTTTTCACCTGGGGTCCTGCCTGGTAATCCTCCACCAGAAGATCTGAGGTAGTAAACTGATAGAAATCTTTCACCTCCGGATTCAGACGTACCTTCGGAGCCGGATAAGTCTCTCTTCCGATCAGTTCCTTAATCACATCCACATGGCGGTCGTAAATATGAGCGTCCGCAATCACATGCAGAAGTTCTCCCGGTACCATATCGCAGACCTGAGCCACCATCATCAGTAAAATCGCATACTGGCATACATTCCAGTTATTGGCCGCCAGTACATCCTGGGAACGCTGATTGAGCACCATGTTCAGTACCAGTTTATCGGACCCTTTTTCCTCGGTCACATTCCAGGTAGTACTGTAGGCACAGGGGTAGAGATGCATTTCACTCAAATCCTCATGTACATACGTATTGGTGATAATTCTGCGGCTGAAAGGATTGTTCTTCAGGTCATACAGCACCCGATCCATCTGATCCATCATGCCTTCCTTATACCGGCTCTTTACTCCAATCTGATAGCCATAGGCCTTTCCAATGGAACCGGTCTCGTCAGCCCACTCGTCCCACACATGACTGTTCAGATCATGAATATTAGCGGATTTTTTCTGATAAATCCACAAAATCTCATCCATGCAGCTTTTCAGGGCTGTCTTTCTCAGGGTGATTGCCGGAAATTCTTTTCTTAAATCATAGCGGTTTACCACACCGAACCGCTTGATGGTATAAGCAGAGCTTCCATCCTCCCAGTGCGGACGGACTTTTTCTCCTTCCGTACTGGTGCCGTTCTCCAGAATATCCTGGCACATATGAATAAATAACTGATCTGCGTAGCTCATGAAATATCCTCAATTCTGTTGATTTTATATTTGCAAGCCATTATAGCTTATCTCCTTTTCTTCTTTTTTATCTGTTCACGGAAAGCGCCATACGACGATAGGTATGTCTCGCTCCACGGATGACTTTGGAATAAGCGGTAATATTTTCCGGAATGGCAATACCCGTATAACCGGAATCTCCCAGATGATGGATATCTGTTCCCGCCATCTTACACATGAGGGCTATCTGCCGGATCGTCTCTGCATCCGCCCCCTCCTGGGATGTCCCGATACTGGTCATGGTCAGCACATTATGACTGTGGGCCACGGCTGCCAGGCTCCTTATGTATTCCATCGTAATGCCGGGAACCGTTCCAGGTGCCGGAAACAGCACAATATCCGCTCCTGCCCCGATAAATTCCTCCACATCTTTTTCCGTGATAATATGCTCTCCGGCTTCACTTAAAATGCCGGATGCGTGCATCTTACCCGCTGCCAGAATCAGTTTGTCTCCCAGCTCACATTTCAGTGTTTTCAATGTATCGGTAATGGCCTGATTGGAAACACCGTTACCGGGATTTCCGGTAAGAAGTACCATATCCACGCCCATTTCACAGGCTTTTACAGCATTTTTCAATGTCGCCATCCGTCCCGGAGACATTTTCCACATATTATCCGGATCTTCTCCTTCATATCCACTTTCTACCGGCTCCAGGTTGATACCAATCATCCGCCCGGTAAGGCGCTTTAATTCCCGCACCCGTTCTTCCGGTTTCACATCCGGCAATCCCTGAATGATCGGGTTCTCTACATCAAAAATATTTAAAAGCAGAATATCTGCCCCAAGAGAAGCGGCTACTTCCGCATTGGTCACATCTCCAAACAGCGGCAATACCGTACCGATCGTCTCGCAGGCCAACGTTCTTCCTTCATTGGCTCCGATGCTGTACAGCCAGTCTTCCTTTGTAAAAGCTTTCACATCCGACGCCGTGCAGTCCAGAAGTCTTTTTCCCATTAGAAAGTTCCTCCTTTTTCTCTCGCTTCTTTATAGATCTGACAGGCTGCACTGTTAGGGCAGCTGTCTACATTGCATTCATAATCTGTCAGTTTCCATGTTCCGTCCGACAATTGCTCATATTCACAGCAGACGGTTCTCGTCTCATTGGTGGTCCGGCAGAAGCCGTTTATAAATTCTTCTCTGATCACTTCCATAAAACCTCCCTGAAATTTTATTATACCGCATTCAGTTTTACATGCAAAGCGGATATTTTGTCATACTTGCTTTTTCTTTCCAAAATGGAGTATGATAAAAATCATAATTACATGGAGGAGTTTTTTATGATTTTTTACTATTATCTGATTGTTGTCAATATACTGGCATTTTTGCTGATGGGTGTTGACAAATCCAAAGCAAAACACCATCGCTGGAGGATTCCGGAGAAAACCCTCTTTCTTTCTGCCATCATCGGTGGTTCTGCTGGTGCCATTCTTGGCATGTACACGTTTCATCACAAGACGAAACACTGGTATTTCGTCGCAGGCATGCCGCTGATTCTCGTGATTCAAATATCCCTTGGATGCTGGTTTTTCTTAAAATAAATGATCTCCGGCCACAGTTTTCTCTTGAAAAATGTAGATGTATCTATTATTATCATTATAAATGCACACGTTTCATAAGAGGTACTAATAATGGATATCAATTACGAACTTTATAAAGTATTTTACTATGTCGCTATTTCCTTAAGCTTCTCCGAAGCTTCCCGGAAACTTTTTATCTCCCAGTCGGCGGTCAGCCAGTCCATCAAAGTGTTGGAGAAAAAGCTGAACCAGCCCCTTTTCATCCGCAGTACCAAAAAGGTACAGCTGACCCCGGAAGGCGAGATTCTGCTGCGTCACATTGAACCTGCCATGAATCTCATCAAGCGCGGTGAAATGCAGATTCTGGAGACCGGCTCCCTGGGAGGAGGACAACTCCGCATCGGTGCCAGTGACACCATCTGCCGCTATTTTCTGGTCCCCTATTTAAGCCGGTTTCATAAAGAATACCCAAACATTCACATTAAAGTCACCAATCAGACCTCCATTGGATGTGTGGATCTGCTGGAAAGCGGTACCGTGGACCTGATTTTCACCAACTATCCGAACTCCCGCCTGGGACACGGATGCCATATTCAGTTTATCAAAGATTTCCACGACTGCTTTGTGGCCAGCCGGAAATATTATGGAGAATTGGAGCATCAGACCCTCTCTTTAAAAGAACTGCTGACTTATCCCATTCTCATGCTGAACCGGAACAGTACCACCAGTGAGTTTCTGCATTCTTTGTTCCAGCAGCAGCAGCTGGATCTGGTACCCGAAATTGAACTTAGCTCCAACGATCTGCTCATCGACCTTGCCACCATCGGTCTTGGCATTGCTTTTGTACCGGACTTCTGTGTCCAGCATAATGCCGGCGATTTGTTCCAGATTCCACTGAAAACCGAACTTCCTGTCCGGCAGCTGGCAATTATTCATAACGAACAAATGCCTGTCAGCAATGCAGCCAGACAGTTTATGAGCTACTTCGAAAAACCTCAGTCCTGATTCAGGCCATTCCAGAACTCTGTCAGATACCCGCTCAGCTCCTGCAGCCTGCAGCGGGCATGCTCTGACCACTCTCTTGGGAAAAGATTCTGATAGGAAGTATTTCCAAATCGTTCGTCCAGCAGAAGAATCACTCCCCGGTCTTCTGTGGTTCTGATCACTCTTCCCGCTGCCTGCAATACTTTGTTCATTCCTGGATATTGGTATGCATAAGCAAATCCATCCATTCCCCTGCGATCAAAATATTGTTTCAGAATTTCCCTTTCCCGGCACACCTGGGGAAGCCCGGTTCCGATAATCATGGCTCCTACCAGACGTTCTCCTGTCAGATCAATCCCCTCTGAAAAAATACCACCCATAACACAGAATGCCGCCAGGCTCTCCTCCCGCTCTTCCTCAAAAAGCCTCAGAAATGCTTCCCGCTCTTCTTCTTTCATATCCCCACTCTGTCTCTCACACCGAAAATTTCCCCGCTGCTTACATTTTTCATAAACAGCTTCCATCAGCCGATAAGAGGGAAAGAACACCAGATAATTTCCTTTATGATTCTCCGCCGTCTGACAGATATAGTCTGCCATTCTTACATATTCCTGTTCCCCTCGCCTGGTATACCGGCTGCTCACATCCATTCCGATGAGCAAAAGCCTCTGCGCCTGCTCAAAAGGAGACTGGGCATAGACCGCATAATCCTCCTGATCTCCCGTAAGCAGGGCTTTATAGTAATTCACCGGAAGCAGCGTAGCGGAAAAGAAAACTGTACTGTTTCCCCGATCCAGACAGTTTCTCAAATTTTCAGAAGGGCACACACAGTAGAGATGGAGCACAAATCTCCCATCTTCCTGAATTTCCATATAAATTTCATAATTTTCATCCAGCCGGTCACAGGTATCCAGAAAGCACTGCATCTGAAACCAGAAATCTGTCAGTGTCTTTCTTAAATTTTCTTCTATGGACTGTTCCAGTATATGGTTCAACTCCTCTGTGAGCTGCATAAGGGGGATCGTGAAGCCATCCACACCTTCCAGACACTTCCAGCCTTCCTCACACTCCCGCTTTAGTGTCAAGAGATACCGGTTACAGCGATCCAGTGCTTTCGTCAGCGCCTGGCTTTTTCCTCTCACCAGTTTTTTCACATCCAGAAAATCTTCCTTACAAAGAGAAGCACTATACATCTCTCTTCCCCGCTCCACCAGATTATGGGCTTCATCCACCAAAAAAAGATAATCCCCTTTCACCCCGTCTGCAAAAAAACGCTTCAGACAGACTCTTGGATCAAACACATAATTGTAATCGCAGATAATCACATCCATCCAGATGGCCAGATCCAGGCTCATTTCAAAGGGGCATACCTGCCATTTTTCTGCATGGGCAAGAATCACCTCTCTGGTACAGGCATCCGGACCTTTGGTCCACAATTCAAAGACCGCATCATTGATCCGGTTCATATGGCCTTTTGCTCTTGGACAATGTTCAGGATCACACTGTACCTCCTCACAGACGCAGAGCTTTTCCTTTGCTGTCAGCACCACGGATTTTACCCGCATTCCCTGTTTCCGGAGCAGATCCAGTGTATCTGCCGCTACGGTACGGGTAATGGTTCTTGCGGTCAGATAAAAAATCTTATCCCCCAGTCCTTCCCCCACGGCTTTCAGTGCCGGGAACAGGGTAGATAAGGTCTTGCCAACTCCTGTGGGCGCCTGAATGAAAAGCCGCTTCTTCCGCAAAATACTCCGATACACGCTTGCTGCCAGATCTTTTTGCCCCTCACGGTATGGATAGGGAAACTGCAGCATTTTTAAAGATGTCTCCCGATGTTCTTTCCATTCTGACTGAAAAGAAAGCCACTTATGATACCGTTCCACCAGATCGCTAAACCAGTCTTTCAGAACCTCCCATTCATATTCTTCTGTAAAAAAGCGCAGTTCTTCTGTCTCCAGATCGGCATACACCATCCGGGTACGAATTCTTGGCAGATGATTTTGCAGCGCGTAAACATAGGCATAACACTTTGCCTGGGCCAGATGCACCCGCTCCGGACATTCCATCTGCCAGATATTCCGATAGGTTCCCTTAATCTCATCCACTACCGTCACATCCTCATCCGTCCAGATTCCATCTGCCCGGCCTTCTAAGATCAGCACCACATCACCAAGGTCCTGCAGAAGCTTTAACGGCACCTCCGCATGATAACCGGTTCCCATCCGTCCCTGAATCTTCCGATGAAGGCGGCTCCCCGCCTGCATGGCTTTTGTCTCTCTTCGTCCTGTATAGCGGCTGTCCAGATCTCCGCTCTTTTCCAGAAATTCTACCAGCTCTCTCACTGAAATCCTGGTTTCCATGTACTCCATTTTTGCACCTCGTTTCAGGTATTATACCATAAAAAAAGACAGTTTCCTAAGAAACTGCCTCAAAAAAGGGGGTATAAAAAATAAAAGGGATAAACTTAAGCAACGGCGTATTTCTGAAGAAAATCTTCAAATGCTGCATCTTCACCATGACATTTCACAGTCAGAACTTTTCCAAGATCCAATGCCAGTACGCCAAGGATGGATTTTCCATCTACAAGTACTCGATTATAATTTACGTCTATATCAAAGTCACATTTTGCTGCGGCTGTCACGAATTCTTTCACATCTTCGAGACCCAGTTTAATCTTTGTTTCTTTCATAATCTTCGTCTCCTTTACTTCTTGGACTATTATACACAAAGCCGAACCACTGTCAAATGTACTGTCTTGCTTTTTTCGACATTTTTTTTGTCTATTTTTATGGATTCCACCTTAATCTTTCCCTCTTTTTTATGCCAATTAAAGACTGTCCAGTTCTTTTATTGGTCATACCATTTCCACCTTTCTTTTCAAAACCCCCAAAAAGCCCATAAAATCAATCATTTTTTACAAAAGTGCAAACCTTCATTATTTTTGTATTCGGTCATATAGGCACGGTACTTTAGCGGTGCCAACTGGTTCTGAAGCTTTGCATTCTTCCGTGCCTCAATGGCAATGGTCTCAAAAAAGCATTTCCAAAGATCTGAAAATTCTACTTCCACCTCTGATTCCTTTAATTCGGAAATGGTTTTCTCTTCTACTTCTTCCACCACGTACCAGGTCTTTCCGGAAGGGTGCACCGCCGTCTTCCTTCTTCGGTGGTCGTAAATCATCCAGTTTTCCAACGGAATCCGATCTGAAAAATGTGATGCAACCAGATCCAGCACATCTCCCTCCGGATCCATTTCTCCCAGGAGAATACCATTTTGCAATTCCCGGAATCGCAGAAATTCAATATACCTGGCTGCCAGATTTCCTGCCTTCCTGCTAAGGCTAAACAGCTTCATAATCTCCGGCTGGGACAGCATCTCCACTGCGCACCGTCCATCCGGCAGGTGAAGCCCCAGCACAATGGTTCGGTAGATCACATCCGCCCGTTCCGGTTCCGTAGCAGCGGCTGCCTGGGCAATCATACGAAACGCATCTTCCCCCATGCGGTTCTTTATCGTCCGCATAACTTTCCCGGCCTTCTCCACATCCGGACTCACATCCTCGTATTCGCAGAACAGCTGCGGATTTTCAATTCCTGCTATAAGCCGCACATTGGCATGTCCCAGGCGGCTGCCCCACGCATCATATACTCCTGTCAAAATTCCTGTTAAACTTTCTTCACACTGAAAAACGCGGATCATCAAATAATGACAGCTGCTGATACATGACGTTCTGTGGAATGTCCGACCGCAGCCTCTCCCTTCTGTCCAGAATATTTCGCAGGATGTAGTCTTCCTCCAATTTCGTCGGATACATCTGTTTCCCCTTGCAGGTAATAAAGTAGACCGCTCTTTTTAAGACTACGCCCATTTTTTTGAGCGCCTCGTAGTCAAGACTTCCCTGTCTTCTGGCCCGCACAATCCGCTGGGCTGATTTATAGCCGATGCCTGGAACTCGCAGGAGTTCCTGATAATCTGCTCTCATAATCTCCACCGGAAACAGATCCAGATGCCGAAGCGCCCAGTCACATTTAGGATCCAGAAATACATTAAAATCCGGCTTATCCTCAGATAATAATTCCTTTGTCTCAAACCCATAATATCGTAAAAGCCAGTCTGCCTGATAGAGACGATGCTCCCGCAGAAGCGGAGGTCCGCCCGGAAGTGCCGGAAGATGGCTGTCATCATTGACACGCACAAAGGCAGAATAGAACACCCGCTTCATCTCATAATTCCGGTACATGCCCTCTGCCATCTTCATAATCTGATAATCTGTCTCTCCACCGGCCCCAATGATCATCTGGGTGGACTGTCCCGCCGGAACAAACTTTGGCGCATGCCGATATAAAATCAATTCTTCCTTATTATTTTTCCGCATGGTCTGTACCTGCCGGATGGGCGTCAGCATCCGCTCCCGCTTCTTCTGGGGTGCCAGTACTTTCAACGCCTCGTCTGTAGGAAGCTCCAGATTCACACTCATACGATCTGCCAGATACCCTGTCTTTTCAATGAGCTCCGGAGAAGCACCCGGAATGGCTTTCACATGGATATAACCCTGAAAGTGATACTCCGTCCGCAATATATACAATGTCTGATACAAAAGCTCCATGGTCAGATCCGGATTCCCCACTATGCCAGAACTCAAGAACAGACCTTCTATATAATTTCTCCGGTAAAATCCAATGGTCAGATCACAGACTTCCCGGGGCGTAAAAGAGGCCCGCGGCACATCATTACTTCTGCGATTGACACAATATTTGCAGTCGTAGATGCATTCGTTGGTCAGCAGAATCTTCAGCAGAGAAATACAACGCCCATCCGCACTAAAGCTGTGACAGATTCCGGCTTTCACACAGTTTCCGATACCGGTACCGTCATTTTTCCGGTCCACACCGCTGGATGTGCAGGCCACATCATATTTTGCCGCATCCGCCAGAATCTCCAGTTTTCTCATCAGGTCCATTGGTTGTTCTATTGTGGTAAGCATACAAAAACACCCCTTTACATTTCCGAACAAATGTTTGTCTTTTGTCATCATAGCAAACATCTGTTCGTTTGTAAAGAGGTGCTTTTTGTTTTTATTCGTTTTTCAGAAATGCCATAAAGTTCTCTTTATTTTCCCTCGCTGTTGTAGTCGGACGCCCAAGATCTTCTCTGGCTCCGATGGCACATTTTACTTCAATAAGACTTAAAGCTTTCCGCTCCCTCGCTGCTTTCAGTTCCTGATCCAGCTGTTCAAAAGTGTCCACCCTCACTGCATAAGGATACCCGCAGCCTTTTGCGATAGCCGGAAGGTCAATTTTTGCTGCTACGGTGGGCATACCGCCTACCGTCTCATGGGCACCATTATTGATGACCACATGTACCATATTTTCCGGATGCTCCGCTCCGAGCACCGCCATGGCTCCCATATGCATCAGCACAGCACCGTCACCATCGATGCACCAGATCTTCTTCTCCGGCTTCTGGGAAGCGATTCCAAGGGCAATGGAAGAACTGTGTCCCATGGAACCCACCGTCAGGAAATCATGCCCGTGGTCCTGTCCTGCTGCCGCTCTTAATTCAAACAGCTCCCGGCTGGCCTTTCCTGTGGTGGAAACCACCGGATCATCCCCTGACACAGAGATAATATGGTGAATAATCTCTTCCCGCTTCATGGTGCAGTCATTTTCGTAAACCACCTTTCCATCATAGGAAAGAGCTCCTTTGCGGATCACAAATGCCACATCTTTTCCTTCAGCAAGTACCTTTTTAAACTCTGCCATGGCCCCTGCCAGTTCTTCTTCCGTAGTTTCTTTTCCAACCACGAAAGTCCGGATATCCATATCTTCCAGCAATTTTATGGTTACTTTTCCCTGATAAATATGCTGAGGTTCATCATGAATGCCAGGTTCGCCTCTCCAGCCTACCACAAAGATCACTGGAATGGCATATACTTTGTCATTGAGCAAAGATGCCGCCGGATTGATGATATTTCCTTCCCCTGAATTCTGCATATAGACCACCGGTACTTTTCCGGTTGCCAGATGATAACCTGCTGCCAATGCGGCACAGTTTCCTTCATTGGCACCGATCACATGATGTTTCGGATCAATGCCGTAAGTATTCATGAGATAGTTGCACAGTGCTTTCAGTTGGGAGTCCGGAACTCCTGTATAGAAATCCGCACCCAGCACTTTCACAAATGTTTCTGCCTGCATATACTCTCCTCTATTATTTTTCTTTTAAAATTTCCTCATATAATGCCCGAAGCGTTTCTGCATCCAGACGTACCGGGTTATTTTTCAAACGTACCGGGTTTACTGATCCCGCCAGCACGTCCAGTTCTCCCGGATGCTGAAGGGTTGGGCGTTCCAGAGAAAGCTCCCGGAAAAACCGTCCATAAGCTTCTGCCGCTGCTTCTGGGCTGTCACAGTCCATGACATCTGCCAGTTTCCGAAACATTTCATTAAGATATGCCGTTCCTCTTTTATCCATACAGTCTTCCGTATGACGTACCATATAGGGCCAGAGTTTCTCTACACAAAGGGCCACAGCATGACCATGAGCCATCCCATAAAGGGTGGTCAGCTTATAAGCCATGGCATGTCCCGCCGTCGTCTGGGTGAGATTGATGGCTTTTCCTGCCAGATTGGCGGCCAGCAACATCTCTTCATTTCCTTCCGGCGTGTTGGCAAGATAAGCCTGTTCTTCTTTTAATACCAGTCGAATGGCTTCCGCCGCATATTTCTGACTTTCTTCTGTAGCATTGACCGACCAGAAGGATTCCACGGCATGACAAAGGGCATCCAGCATGGTAGCCTTTCTCTGATACATAGGAAGAGTGATAAGAAGTCCAGGATCCATCAGCACATATTCCGGAATACAGCTGGTATGATTGACCGACTGCTTATTTCCCTGATAATAGATAACTGCAAAACGAGTAGCTTCACTTCCGGTTCCCGCTGTGGTGGGAATGGCCAGCAACGGAATGTCATTTGCCACAATCTCCTGGGTCAGGCAGTTTTGCGACAGGTCCATAAATGCAAACAGCTTGATACATTTTGCCACGTCCATGGCACTTCCACCACCCGCTGCCACAATCATGTCGCAATGATGCTGTCTGTAAGCTTCGATTCCGGCAATCACTGATTCATATTTTGGATTCGGCGAAAAGTCGGAAAACTCTGTCAGAATGATCCCCAGTTCTTTCAACGTACTGTATAGTGTTTCATAAAGCTTCTGCCTCCGGAAAGATTCCCCGCACACCAGAAGTACCTGATGGACGTCTCTTTCTTTCTGAATTTCAGAGAGCACCTCCTTAAGCTCCTGCTCCCGGAAAATCTTCTGTCCCATGGTTCTTACTCCTCCTCCGGAATCAGCCGGATAATGTCTTTAAACGGCATGCACAAAGCATCGCATTCTTTGGCACGATGATGCTCCAGAATGGTTTTTGCTGCATTCTGCATGGCCGGGAATCCGGTTCTGGTCAGCTGGTTCGCATAAATTACAATATTCACACCACGCTTTTTAAATTCTTCCTCCGTAACCTGGTTAAAGGAAGTGGGCACGACGACAATGGGCGTCACTTTATCACGACATCTGAATTTTTCCACAAATTCAAAGATCTCATCCGGTTCCGGTCTGCGGCTGTGAATCATAATACCGTCTGCTCCGGCTTCCGTGAATGCAAAGGCCCTGGTCAATGCGTCTTCCATTCCCTGCTCCAGGATCAGACTTTCAATCCGGGCAATGATCATAAATTCACTGCTCTTCTGCGTACGCTTTCCTGCCTTGATTTTCTCACAGAAATGTTCGATGGAATCCTGGGTCTGTTTCACTTCCGTTCCAAACAGGGAATTTTTCTTAAGACCTGTCTTATCCTCAATAATAACAGCCGACACACCCATCCGTTCCAAAGTGCGGACAGTATAAACAAAATGCTCAATCATTCCGCCGGTATCTCCGTCGAAAATAATCGGTTTTGTAGTCACTTCCATAATATCGTCAATGGTACGGAAACGGGATGTCATGTCCACCAGCTCAATATCCGGTTTTCCTTTTGCGGTAGAGTCGCACAGGGAGCTGATCCACATGGCATCAAACTGTCTTGCTTCTCCATTCTGATAAACTACCGTATTTTCTACAATGAGTCCTGTAAGACCACTGTGGGCCTCCAGTGCACTGATCGTGCCTTTCATGGCAATGGCTTTTCTCAAACGTGCCCGGCGTACATCCGGCAGGGAAAGATCAGCTCTTGCACGATTTTCCAGTGCTTTGTATTTCTCATCTCTGGAATACGGGAATTCCACCAGTTTACCGCCATAAGTTTTCAGGATCTCCAGCACTTCCTCACGAACCGGTTTCTGGAATCCAGTCACCCAGTCATCACCGTGTACCACATAATCCGGTTTGTATTTCTCCAGGTTTTCTCTGTAGCTTAAAGTTTTCTGCTCGACCACACAGCTGACTCCGCGGATGTTTTCAAATAAAGCCTTGCGCTCTGTGTAGGGAAGCAGTGGATAGCGTTTATAACTGATGACTGCCTCATCTGAAAGCACACCGATGATCAGCTTTCCAAGACGTGCTGCCTTACGAATAATGGCAATATGTCCGCTATGGATCATATCCGCAGAGAAGCACATATATACCTTGCGGTTCTCCACCTCTTTCAGTCTGGCAGATACATGTTTCAGATCATCCGGATTATCAATCTCTGCACAGAGGCTGTCCTCTACATCCAGCGGACGGATCAGACACTGATCAGATACTTCATTGAACGCATTTTCTGCATAACAGGAAGTTTCCTCCCGCTCGCAAAACGTTTCAATCCGGTCAAGCCAGATTTGCCAGTCCTTTTTTTTCAGCTTATAGAGGGGCTGGGCTGCCATCGCATCCTCAAAAAACTCAATGCCGACTTTTTCAATGCGGTTGTCATGAATGACAGCTTTGAAATCTTTCTCCGGCAGCGGAACCGTAGAGCTGACGGTCATGCAGCTGTCCTCACTTGCCAGTACCTGGTCAAGAACCCTATTTTCAAAGACCAAATCTCCATGCATAAGCAGAAGATCGTCATCTTTCAGTTTCTCTCTTGCACAGTAGATGGAATAAATATAGTTGGTCTTATCATAGACCGGATTTTTTACAAATGTATAGGCAAGGGGCAGATCCAGGCTCTTGCAGTACTGTTCCAATACCTGATCAAAGAGTCCTGTGGTCATGACCACTTCCTCAATTCCTGCCTCTGCAATCTGGTGCAGCTGACGACTTAAAATAGTCTCCTGAGCGGAAACCTCCGTCATACATTTGGGATGCTCAGATGTCAGCACTCCCATCCGTCTTCCCAGACCGGAATTTAAAATTAACGCTTTCATGAATCGGAATCCTCCTGATAAATAATGCACTTGTTCAATTTTTTATTTTAACATTTTCCCGGTTTCTTGTCGAGGTACACTTTCCTTATGAAAATCTTCAGAAAATCCCAGATGCACACCCGTTCATTCTGTGATAGACTATCCTTAAATAAACAAAAGGAATGGATGATCATGACCCTATTTTTTCTCACTGCTGGCGGATGCTGTCTGCTGTATTTTATCATATTGCTTTTTTACAGCGGATTTACCTCTGCATTTTATCTGATCTGGCCAATGATGGCCTTGGGCTGCTTTTTGATTTCCTGGCTTTTCCATGTTGGATTTTTCACTCATCTGCCCGCCATTATCCGGGTACTGCTGCTCACCTTCTCTGCGGTTTGTCTTCTCCTGTTCGCAGGTGTGGAAGGCATGATTTTAAAAGGTGCCATACAGACACCGCCTGCAGGTCTCGACTATGTGATCGTCCTCGGTGCCCACGTCCGTTCTACTGGCCCCAGCCGCGCACTGATCCTTCGTCTTGACCGCGCTTATGACTATGCTTCTGAAAATTCGGATACGCTCCTTATTGTCTCCGGCGGAAAGGGAAGCAACGAACCCTGCACAGAAGCCTCAGCCATGAGAGACTATCTTCTGAAAAAAGGGCTTCCTGAAAGCCGGATTCTTATGGAAGATCAGTCTGTCAATACCCGGGAAAACCTGATTTTTTCCAAGACATTTCTCCCTGAACACGCTTCCGTCGGCATTGTGAGCAACGGTTTTCATATCTGCAGGGCCCTGCATCTTTCTAAAACTCTCGGATATAAAAATGCAGCAGGCATTCCGGCAAAAGGTGATCTCATCACCCAGCCAGCCAACCTGCTGCGGGAATTTTTTGCTGTTGTCAAAGATTTCTGGCTGCTGCGCTGATGAAATCAGTGCGGCAGTTTTTTATCCTTCCAGTGCCATCAGAAGCCCTTCTGCCATAGACAGATATTGATTCTCAGCCTGATCAAAATGACCATCTGCCAATTCTGCCAGCTTCGGTTCAATGGGCATCCGTCCAAGGATCGGAAGATCCAGCTCCTCTGCCAGTCCATCCAGTCCACTGTCACCGAAAATCTTAAATTCTTTTCCGCAGTCCGGACAAACCACATAACTGTAGTTTTCTACCAGACCAAGCACCGGAATGTGCATGCTTTCTGCCATGTTCAGCGCTTTTTTTACAATGAGGCTTACCAGCTGCTGCGGGGAAGTCACCATTACAATGCCATCTACCGGAATGGACTGGAACACTGTCAGCGGAACATCGCCGGTTCCTGGCGGCATATCTACAAACAGGAAATCCAATTCTCCCCATACTACGTCACTCCAGAACTGTTTTACCATGTTAGCGAGAATCGGCCCTCTCCAGATCACCGGGGACTCTTCATCAGGGAGAAGCAGGTTAATGGACATAACCTCAATTCCATTCGCAGTCATCACCGGCTTGATAAAATCCCCATCCATCTCTGCCGGACCGTGAACACCATACATCTTAGGAATGGATGGTCCTGTAATATCAGCGTCCAGAATTCCTACTTTGTATCCCTGGGCTGCCATCTGATTTGCCAAAGATGCGGTTACCATGGATTTACCAACGCCACCTTTGCCGCTGACCACACCGATTACCTTGTGTACATGGGATTTTGGATTCGCCGGCGCCAGCATACTCTGTGGCTGCTGTGCCCCCTTTGCTGCGCTTGGACATCCTTCACAGCTCTCTCTGGAACAGGATCCGGCGCTGCTGCATGCATTTTCTGCCATTTTTCTATCTCCTTTTTCTACTGCATATTTTACCGAAAACGGTTGCATTCAAAATGTTTCATCATGGACAGGCAGTTGATGATCTCATCATACATCTCCTGCAGTCCTTTTTTCTCCACTACCAGATCCAAAGAAATGGCAATGCTGTTGAGCAGAGATTCATCCATCCGGTTCCGGTAAACCGTCAGAATATGAAGCTTCTGTTCCAGTGTGTCTGCATCCAGAAATTCCAGAAGAATAGGGTTCACTCCTCCATCGCTGGAATCTGCAAGCTGCTGCTCATCCACTGCGTCTTTCAAAAGTTCCGCTTCTTTTTCCGGTTCTTTTCTTTCTGGTTCTTTCCTTCCCGGCTCCACAAGCTCAAACCGGTAAGTCTGCCCTGCATCCGGATATTTGACCCGATCCACTTCACTGATAAACATCTCATAGGGTCTTGCATATACCCCATAGTCTCCATATAATGCCTGATAAATCACCAGCTTCTCTCCGCTCTCTGTATGAGTCGCAATGGCTGCTACCTGATACAGTCCGCCTTTAAAATGTCTGTAAAATTGTCCAGCCCTGATCTCTCTCATGGCCTTCACTTCCTTTCCAAACTTCTCTTCTACTATAGCATGTTTACCCGCAAATGTAAATTTTATGGTCTTGCCTGTGCTGTGGCCTCATCCAGCCACTGAAGATACAGCTTTTCTCCTGCTGCATTTTCAATCAGCTCATTGATTTTCTCAAGCAATCCCTTCTCGCCCTTGACCACACCGGCCACAACGCCTTCTGATTCGTAACTAAAGGCGGCTTTTGCCAGGTCAAGTTCTTCATTTTCTGCCAGAACATCTTCTGCCAGATTCTGGTCCAGCGCTGCCGCATCAGCCTTTCCGATCCGCACCTGGAACACGGCATCTTCCGCTGTATCAGACAGTTCCATGTAGCTTTCCGGCAGCTGCTCTGTTACCAGCTGCGCCTGCAGGGATCCATATTGTGCTTCCACGGTCTTTCCTGCAAAATCATCCAGTGTTTTAAACTTCTCTGCCTGGGTCTTCCGTACCAGTAGCACCTGCCCTCCCGGCTCATAGTAACTGACTGTAAAATCCACATAAGCAGTCCGGTCTTTCTCCGGCAGCATGCCCAACAGCACCAGATCTACGGTTCCTTCCTTTGCCGCCTTCAGGCAGTCATCGAATTCCATTTTCACAAATTCTGCCTGCACGTCAAGTTCTTCCGCAAGATACTTTCCCAGCTCCACGTCAGACCCTGCGCAGATCGTATTTCCTTCTTCGTCCGTCGTTTCAAATGCAAATGGCGCATAATCCGGTGAAATACCAATGAGAAGCACTCCGGACTTCTGAATCTCCTCCAGCCGTTCTCCTGCTTTTGTGCGTTTCGGAAGCTCTTTTTCCGGCGCCTTATCCGTTTCTCCTGTTTCCATATCGATCACTTTTGGTTCTTCCGATGCCGTTTTCTCCGCAGATAATGTCTGAGCGCATCCCACCGACAAAAACATCATACCGGTCAACATCCATACCAATGCCCGTTTCATGTATCCTATTCCTTTCCATCTTGCCAAACATTGCTCTTTGCAGAGTAAAAAAAAGCTCCGGAAACTAAAATTCCGAAGCCTCAACAGGGACAGAAGGACTCGAACCCTCGACATTTGGTTTTGGAGACCAACGTTCTACCAACTGAACTATATCCCTATGTATCACTGACACTACGCTAGTTTATCACAACCCCACGACCGTGTCAATGATAAAATTCGGAAAATCGAATTTTTTTCGTTATCCAAGAGCCTCCATAGCATCCCTGACCGTGGATACCCCCACCAGACGTACGCCTTCCGGCTGCTTTATCTGTTCCATGCAGGCCCGGGGAAGAATAATCCTGTCGAATCCTAACCGTCTCGCCTCCTGGACACGTTGAGCTGCCATACTGACAGCCCGGACTTCACCGCTTAATCCCACTTCCCCAAATACCAGTGTCTTATCCGGAATGGGCACATCCCGATAACTGGAAATAACAGCCAATACCAGCCCCAGATCCATAGCCGGTTCATTGAGTTTCACGCCGCCTGCAATGTTCACATAGGCATCATAGCCGGATAGTGGAAGATTCAGCCTTTTTTCCAGTACCGCCATGAGAAGGTTCAGACGATTGTAATCCATTCCTGCTGCTGTTCTCCTCGGCAGTCCAAAATTGGTTCTGCAGACCAGCGCCTGTACTTCCAGTAACATGGGGCGGGTTCCCTCCATGGTACATACCACTACAGAACCAGATGCTCCTTCCGGTTTTCCGCTCAGCATATATTCTGACGGATTCGCCACTTCCCTGAGACCTTTGTCCGTCATTTCAAAAACGCCAATCTCGTTGGTCGATCCAAAACGGTTTTTTACACCCCGCAAAATACGGTAAGATGCATGCCGGTCTCCCTCAAAATAGAGCACCGTATCCACCATATGTTCCAGCACTCTCGGTCCTGCCACGGTTCCTTCCTTCGTTACGTGACCCACGATGAAAATGGCAATGTCCTGCTCCTTAGCCAGACGCATCAGCACACCGGTAGCTTCCCTTACCTGGGACACACTGCCCGGCGCTGAAGAAATATTCTCCTGAAACATAGTCTGGATAGAGTCAATAATGACCACATCCGGCTTTTTCTCCAAAACCACATCTTCAATATCTGCAAGATTGGTCTCACACAGAAGCTTCATGGAATCCGTAAATTCTCCGATCCGCATGGCGCGAAGCTTGATTTGCTGCAAAGATTCCTCTCCGGAAATATACAGCACCTGATCAAGCCTCTCTGCCAAATTCCGACATACCTGCAAAAGCAGCGTGGATTTACCAATACCTGGATCTCCCCCTACCAGTACCAGGGATCCCGGCACAATGCCTCCTCCCAGCACCTGATCAAGCTCTGCCATGCCTGTAGAAATTCTGGACTGGCTGTCAGAATCAATATGCTTTAATGAAACAGGTTCTTTCCTTCCTTCTTTTCCGGAACTTCTCCCTGTGCTCCTTCCTTTGGAGGAAGGAGCTTTCGGCTCTTCCGCAAAGGTGTTCCATTCATGACATGCCGGACACTGTCCCAGCCATTTTGCCGATTCGTAGCCGCACTCCTGACAGAAGAAAACGGTTGCATTCTTTTTCATGTTCAGCCCTCTTCCCTGACAGAAATCTTTACCTTACCATTTACTACTTTTACATCCACATGATCTCCATTTTTGATCTTTCCTACCAGAATCTCATCTGCCATGGGATCTTCCAGCTTATTCTGAATCACGCGCTTCAGCGGGCGTGCACCGTACTTGGCATCATAACCGGTGTCCGCCAGCCATTTCCGGACAGAATCCTTGAAAGAAACATCAATAGAAAGCTGCTCCTTGCACCGTTTGGTCAGTTCCTCCAGCAGAAGTCCTGCAATCTTCGCAATCTCCTCTTTCTGAAGAGTATGGAATACCAGCGTTTCGTCAATACGGTTCAAAAACTCCGGTTTAAAAATCTGCTTTACTTCGTTCATGACACTGTTCTTCATGAATTCGTAATCCTGTTTTGCATTTTCAGCGGAAGCAAAGCCCAGCTTCTTTGGAGACACAATGGCTCCTGCCCCTGCATTGGATGTCATAATAATAACTGTATTTTTGAAATCCACTTTCCGGCCCTGGGAATCTGTAATATGTCCGTCATCCAGTACCTGCAGCAGAATATTAAATACGTCCGGATGTGCTTTCTCAATCTCATCAAAGAGAATGACTGCATAAGGATTTCTCCGTACCTTTTCACTTAGCTGACCGCCGTCATCGTGACCCACATATCCAGGCGGAGAACCGATGATCTTCGCCACGCTGTGCTTCTCCATATATTCGGACATATCAACCCGGATAAGCGAGTCTTCTTTTCCAAATAATACTTCCGCCAAAGCTTTGGAAAGTTCCGTCTTTCCAACACCGGTAGGTCCCAAAAACAGGAAAGAACCAATAGGACGCTTGGGATCTTTTAAGCCCACACGGCCTCGTTTTACCGCCTTTGCCACTGCAGACACTGCTTCTTCCTGACCAACCACCCGTTTATGAAGGGTCTGTTCCAGCCGCCGTAACCGCTGGGATTCAGCCTCCGCCAGCCGCTGTACCGGAATCTTCGTCCATTTAGAAACCGTATCCGCAATCTGCGCTTCCGTAAGCACCGGCATCTTTCTGCTTCTGCGGGACACCTTACGTTCCTCTGATTTTTCCAGCTCTTCCAGACGGATCCGGCAGTCTCTTGCCGCTTCCAGATTGCCCTGGATCAGCGCCTGTTCCAGTTCCTGACGCACCTTCGGTAGTTCTCTGTTCTTTTCTGCCTGGTTTTCTGCTGTATCATAACGGCCAATCTTCAGACCGGCCGCCGCCTCATCCATCAGATCGATGGCTTTATCCGGAAGGAAACGGTCATTCACATATCGCTCAGAAAGTCTGGCCGCTGCCTCCAGTGCCTCATCTGTAATGGTTACCTGATGATGCTTTTCATAATAAGGACGCAGTCCTTTTAAAATCTCAATGGTCTGCTCCACGCCAGCTTCTTCTACCATGACCGGCTGGAATCTCCGCTCCAATGCCGCATCCTTTTCAATATGTTTTCGATATTCTTCCAATGTAGTGGCACCGATAATCTGGATCTCACCTCTGGCCATGGCAGGCTTTAAAATATTGGATGCATCCATGGCACCCTCCGCACCGCCGGCTCCAATAATGGTGTGCAGCTCATCTATAAACAGCAGCACCTGACCATCACGACGCACTTCATCAATAACATTTTTAATTCGTTCCTCAAATTCACCACGATATTTGGATCCTGCCACCATGGCAGTCAGATCCAGGATGCAGAGTCGTTTGTCCCGGATGGTCTCCGGAACGCTTCCATCGGCGATTCTTGCCGCAAGTCCTTCCACGATGGCCGTTTTTCCAACCCCTGGTTCACCAATGAGACAGGGATTATTCTTGGTCCTCCGGCTTAATACCTGAATGACTCTCTTTATCTCCTCTTCCCGTCCGATCACCGGATCCAGCTTTCCCTCCTCCGCCAGTGCGGTCAGATCCCGGCTAAATTGTTCCAGTGTCTGGGTTCCTGCATATTTTGCGTCTTCCTTATATTCAGAAGCTTTCTCTCCCATGGAAGAAATCAGAGCCGTATAAAGCTCCCTCAGACGGACATTCATCGTATTTAGCAGACGGTAACCCACACATTCTCCATCCTCTAATATGGCAATCAGAATATGCTCCGTTCCCGCCTGTTCCTCATGAAACCGCTTTGCTTCTGCCACCGCGTCGTCCAGAATTTTTTTCGCGCGGGGTGTAAATCCACTTCTCTCTTCCAGCACCATTCCGCCTTCCGGCGCGATCAGCTGGTCAATCATCTCCTCCAGTCCCTTGCGGGTCACCCCTGCACTGGCAAGCACCTGTCCTGCTGTACTGTCCTTCTCATCCAGAAGTCCCAGCAGAATATGTTCTGTTCCCGTATAGGGATGCCGCATTCTGGCAGAAAGCTTCTGTGCCCGCTTCAGGGCTGATTCTGCCTGTTCTGTATACATTCCCATCGTATCAGCAATCCTCCTTATCCCGCATACTCTTCATAAATCTCGTCGATCAGCTGATGCACTTCTTCTCTTGTAATATTTCTGCAGCTTCCTTTGGCTAATGTCATCAAAAGCTCTTTCTTCATATCTTCCAGCGCCTTGATCTTATCCGCATCCACAGCAATGACAGCTCCGGTTCTCCGGTCCAGGCGAATATACCCCTCCTGCCGCAAAATGGAATAGGCTTTGTTGACCGTATGCATATTAATGCCAATCTGGTCTGCCAGCTGGCGTACACTTGGAAGCGGATCCCCTTCCTGCAGGCGGGATGTGGCTATTCCGATAATAATCTGATTACAGAGCTGTACATAAAATGCCTCATCACTGTTAAAATCAATTTCCAGATACATGGTATCACCTGTCCTTTGTATATCATATTGTTATACAAACAGTATAACAGTATTATCATTTCCGGTCAACCCACCGTCTTTATTTTTCCACGGACAAAAAATTGCCATCAGAATCTGATTTTCTGATGGCAGTTCTCATTTGTTTTCTATTCTTCGTCGTCCGTATCGTCCAGGTCAATGATCTCCAGATCATCATCTTCCTCTCCCGGATCAGTGAAATCCGTCTCGTTTTCCTCCAGATTTCCCACGATCAGAGAACCCGTCTCGTTTTCTTTTCCGGAAAGTTCCTCATCATCCGCATCCTCTTCCGGATCCACCAGCTGCATTTTCTTCATACGCATATGCTGGAACACTGCCACGTTTCCAAAGACAATGACCAGCAGGGTCAGCACCAGAATGATCACCAGACGGCGGCCCATATCCTGATTATATCTCTGTGCCTGCCAGGTCAGTTCCTCGCGAAGTCCGTCTTCCTTGGTCTCCAGCTCGGTAATATAATCCTGCTCCCCCTGATAGGCAACGCTGTCAAAGAGCTGCAGGGAATTCTTATCATAGTCAAAGTTATACCAGTTTTTCTCTCCATCCTGGTTGATGCCATAGACCAGATAACGGTTGGAATCATCCTGAATCTCATCTACTCCATCCAGATTATAATGCTTGTAAGCCGGAATCGTATATTTCGGTCCCCATCCCAGATCCACATAGGTATAACGGTTTGGAACTTCATTTTCATCCGGTTCAATAAAGATGACCGTATCATTTCCGCTCTGCATCTGCACAAAGGGGATCACGCTGTCATTCTCCGGATTATAAACAAAATCATCACGATAGGTTCCATTATCACTTCTCAGCCTGACCACATAAAGATCCAGTGTATCACTCTTCAATACTCTGCAGTCATAGCCCTGGATGGTCATATGCTGTACTGTAAATCCCTCGACATCATCCGGACGGCGCACGTAAAACGTACGGTTGTCAATGACAAAGCTCGCTTTTCCTTCGTCTTCTTCGCTCTCCTCCTCAGAATCAGAAGAATTCTGCTCGCTGCTCACGCTCTCCCCGGTCAGCGCATCGATCTGCTCTCCATTGCTTTCAATGATACAGGAGCTGATAGTAACAGTCGTATCACCGTCCTCATTTCCGCGGAAAATCACTTCAAAGGAAGCGCTGTCGGTACCTGGCTTGCTGGATAACTCCACTGTACCGTTTCCGCCGTTTCCGGCAAAATTGTTTCCGCCGCTTCCTGACATGTAAGTTACCTGGTCTTTGTCATAGGACAATATCAGTTTCACGGAATCAATAGTATCATCCGATGTTATCGTGTAGGTTGCTGATACACTTTTATCCTTTTTGATCGTCAGATCCGTATCACCATCCACAGAAGGCGCCGCAAATGCCGTCATGCCAAAACACCAGAGCAACATAAGCAGCAGACAGCCTGTCTTTCCAAATGAAAATTTTTTATTATGATTCATATAAACTCTCTCTTTCCAGATTTCGTATTTCTTATAAAGATATAGCCTGACGGCGAGAAAGTCAACCGGTTTCACAGATTTTTCAGCTTTTGTTTATGATTCAGAGCCCTCATTCACCGAAAAAAAGGGCAATTCGAAGTGACAGGCTGTGAGCGGAACCGCTCGCGCTAAGTCCTCGATCCAGCGGTACTAACACTCGAATGTCGCATTCTGCTCGTTCTCGTGAAGTACCGGGACTGCGGACGTTCCATTCACAGGCTGTCACCTTCTCATGCCCCTTCATCTATGAATATGAACTTCGATCAGATCGCATCCTTCATGCTTTTTACAAACTCTGCCACATGGGAAGGCGCCTCTTTGCCGTATTTTTCCACTAACTTAACAATGGCGGAACCTACGATGACACCATCTGATTTTTCGGCCATATTCGCTGCCTGCTCCGGGTTGGAGATACCAAAACCAATGGCAGCCGGGATGTCGGAGGCTTCTTTTACCAGCTTTACCATGGCCCCTACATCGGTAGTGATGACGTTTCGCATACCGGTGACTCCCAGCGAGGAGACGCAGTAAACAAAGCCCTCCGCTTCTTTGGCAATCATGGCAATGCGCTCATGGGAAGTAGGCGCAATGAGGGAGATGAGATCCATACCCTGCTCACGGAATGCCGGAGCAAATTCTTCTTTTTCTTCAAAGGGCACATCCGGCAGGATGAGACCATCCATCCCCACTTCCGCTGCCCGCTTTGCGAACCGCTCGATGCCATAAGAGTACACGACATTTGCATAGGTCATAAAAACCATGGGAACGGTCACTTCTTTTCGAAGTTCTGCTACCATATCAAAGATTTTATCGGTGGTCACGCCGCCTTTCAAGGCACGTAAATTTGCTCCCTGGATCACCGGTCCTTCTGCCGTCGGATCCGAAAATGGAATTCCAAGTTCCACAAGATCGGCTCCGTTATCCACCATGACTTTTACAATTTCCTTCGTTGTCCCCAGATCCGGATCTCCGCAGGTGATAAACGGGATAAATGCTTTTCCGTTCTGAAATGCTTCTTTGATTCTACTCATGGATATCCTCCCCTCTGTAACGGGCAATAGCCGCACAGTCTTTGTCTCCTCTTCCGGAAATAGTGATGACCATCACCTGGTCTTTGTCCATCTTCGGCGCCAGCTCTCTTGCATAGGCAACTGCATGGGCACTTTCAATGGCCGGAATAATCCCTTCCATTCTGCTTAAATATTCAAAGGCATCCACTGCCTGATCGTCGGTGATGGCTACGTATTCTGCTCTTCCTGTATCATGAAGCCATGCATGTTCCGGTCCGATACCCGGATAATCAAGTCCCGCTGAAATGGAATATACCGGTGCAATCTGTCCGTATTTGTCCTGACAGAAATAGGATTTCATACCGTGGAAAATACCGAGTTTTCCGGTAGCGATCGTAGCTGCCGTCTCGAAAGTATCAATTCCCCGGCCTGCTGCCTCGCAGCCAATAAGACGCACATCTTGATCCTCAATAAAATGATAAAAAGTTCCAATCGCATTGGAGCCGCCGCCCACACAGGCCAGCACTGCATCCGGAAGTTTTCCTTCTGCTTCCAGACACTGTTCTTTGATTTCTTTGGAAATGACTGCCTGAAAATCACGGACAATGGTAGGGAAGGGATGAGGTCCCATGACAGACCCCAGCACATAATGGGTATCGGATATCCGGTTGGTCCACTCTCTCATCGTCTCGGATACCGCATCTTTTAAGGTTCCCGTTCCTGAGGATACCGGGTGTACTTTGGCACCCAGCAGCCGCATTTTATACACGTTCAGTGCCTGGCGCTCCGTGTCTTCTTTTCCCATGAACACTTCGCATTCCATGCCCATGAGGGCTGCTGCTGTGGCGGTTGCCACACCGTGCTGTCCTGCTCCGGTCTCTGCAATGACTCTGGTTTTGCCCATTTTCTTTGCCAGCAGCACCTGTCCCAGTACGTTGTTGATCTTGTGGGCGCCGGTGTGATTGAGATCCTCCCTCTTTAAATAGATCTTCGCGCCGCCCAGATCTTCCGTCATTTTCTTTGCATAGTAAAGTCTTGACGGTCTGCCTGCATAGTTATTTAAAAGATCGTTAAGCTCTGCCTGAAACTGCGGATCCTCTTTATAATGATTATAGGCTTCTTCCAGCTCAATGACTGCATTCATGAGGGTTTCGGGGATATACTGTCCGCCGTGAATTCCAAAACGTCCTCTTGGTGTATTCTTTTCCATCTTATCTGCTCCTTATGATTTCTATGATATCCCGGATTTTGCCAAAATCCTTTTCTTTCTCTGTCTCTACACCGGAACTTACATCCACTCCCCAGGGAGCAAATCGTTCCAGTGCTTCTTCTATATTTTCCGCCCGTAATCCCCCTGCCAGAAGATAGGGTCTTGCGGGAACCTGTTCTTTTAAAAGCTGCCAGTCAAAGCAGCTGCCGGTGCCGTAACCATTATCAAGAAGGATCCGGTCTGCCCCACTGCTCTGGGCCTTCGCCAGCGTTTTCGTATCCCGAATTTTAAAGGCTTTCCATATCTCGACTTTCGGTTCCAGTACCCGAAGTTTCCGGATGTCTTCTTCGGTCTCCGCTCCGTGAAGCTGTGCGATCTCAATCAGTCCTTCTTCTATATAAGAAGCGACCTCCTCCATGGGAACATTGACAAAGACACCCACCGCCGGGATCTTATGGCTCAGCTTTTCCCGCAGCCGCTTCATCATTTCTCTGTCCACATAACGGTGACTGGGTGGATAAAAGACAAACCCTGCATAATCCGGTCCTGCGGCATTTACATAATCCACATGCTGTTCCCGGTATAATCCGCAGATCTTAATCCTGGTTCTGCTCATCTGCTGCCTCCCGGAACCGTGCCAGTTCTGTCTGCTTATCTGCTGCCCTCATGAGTGCTTCTCCTACCAGTACCGCATCTGCCCCGATGACGGAAAGGGCTCCCACATCCGATGCACCTTTCACCCCGGATTCTGCCACGAAGACAGCCTCCTCCGGAATCAGGGAACGAAGTTTTGCGGAATTGGAAAAATCTACGGTAAAATTCTTCAAGTTCCGGTTATTAACGCCGATGACTCTCGCTCCCGCCTCCACTGCCGATGCAATCTCCGCCTCGTCATGGGTCTCCACCAGTGCCGTCAGTCCCAGTTTCTCGCAGATGGCCAGGTATTCCTTCAGCTTCTCTGTAGGAAGCAGTGCACAGATCAGAAGCACCGCGTCCGCTCCCATAAGCTTTGCCTCATAAATCTGATAGGGATCTACGGTAAAATCCTTCCGAATCATGGGAATGGAAATCGCCTCCCTGATTTCCCGGAAAATATCATCGGATCCCAAAAACCACTTTGGCTCCGTAAGTACGGACACACAGTCCGCACCTGCTGCTTCATAGGCTCTGGCAATCTCTGTATAAGGGAACTCTTCCGCAATCACGCCCTTGGATGGGGATGCTTTCTTTACCTCACAGATAAAAGACATGCCTTTCTTTTTCAAAGCCTTTTCAAACCGGAAATCTCCTTTGGGAAGATGCTCCGCCTGTGTACGGATTTCTTCCGGTGAAAGTTTCTTTTTGGCCTCCTCTACCCGGTACGCTGCATAGGCAGCCAGTTCGTCTAATATCATCTTGCAGCTCCTTATTTGTTGGATTCTTTTATAAAATCTTCCAGTTTCTGTTTTGCCTGGCCGCCGTCAATGAGGGATGCGGCCAGTTCCACACCCTCCCGGAAGGTATCTGCCTTACCGCCGATGTAGAGACCTGCGCCTGCATTTAAGAGAACGGCATTTCGTTTGGCTCCCTGCTCTCCATTCAGAATGTCTCTGGTAATCTGTGCATTTTCCTGCGGGGTTCCGCCCTTCAATGCATCCCTGGTTGCAGTCTTCATACCGAAATCTTCCGGCTGAATCACATAGGTACGATATGTACCATCCTGAAATTCACAGATGGAAGTCGGCGCACAGGCGGAAATCTCGTCCAGCTTATCCTGTCCATAGACGACCATGCCTTTTTTCACACCCAGCTGGTACAGTACTTTTGCCATGGGCTCCAGCAGTGCTTCGGAATAAACTCCCAATACCTGCAGGTTGGCGTGTCCCGGATTGGTCAGCGGTCCTAACAGATTAAAGACCGTCCGCACCCCCAGCTCTTTTCTCACCGGTCCTACGTATTTCATGGAGGTATGGTATTTCTGTGCGAAGAAGAAACAGATGCCTATTTTTTTCAAAAGCTCCACACATTTCTCCGGGGAAAGATCGATGTTGACCCCCAGTGCTTCCAGACAGTCTGCCGCACCGCTTTTGGAGGATGCCGCCCGGTTGCCATGCTTTGCCACCGGGATTCCGCCTGCGGCAATGACCAGAGAAGCAGTAGTGGAAATATTGAAGGATCCGGCACCATCTCCACCAGTTCCCACGATTTCCAGAAGGTCTCCGTCGTACTCTACCGGAAGTGCATGATCTCTCATGGCAGCCGCACATGCACTGATCTCTTCAATGGTCTCTCCTTTCGCGGACAAAGCTGCTAAGAATGCGGCGGTCTGTACCTGGGAGGTCTCTCCGTTCATAATCTCATTTACGACTGCGTTGGCCTGTTCATAGGTCAGATTATTATGGTCAATGAGTGCTGCAGTTGCTTCTTTAATCATTTCTTTAATCCTCCATCGCAAAAATTTTTCAGTATTTCATATCCGTCCGGTGTCAGAATGGATTCCGGATGAAACTGGACGCCGTAGATGGGATAATCCCGATGCATGACTCCCATGATCTCGCCATCTTCGGTCTCCGCCGTGATTTTCAGTTCTTCCGGCATGGTCTCCCGAACCGCTGCCAGGGAATGATATCTGGCTGCCGGAATGATCTTTTTCATCCCCTTGAAAACAGGGCAGTCCGTGTCGAGTGTCACCATGGATTGCTTGCCGTGCATGAGCTGCGACGCATAGGAGACCGTCGCGCCAAAGGCTTCACAGATGGCCTGATGACCAAGGCAGACGCCAAAAACAGGAATCTCTTTTCCCAGTTCCTTTGCCGCTTCGATGCAGATGCCTGCGTCCTTTGGAAATCCGGGACCCGGTGATAAAATAATACGCTCCGGCTTTAATGCCCGGATCTCCTCTATCGTCATCTGATCATTTCTTACCACTTTGATATCCGGGTTAATAGAGCCGATGAGCTGATACAGGTTATAGGAAAAGCTGTCGTAATTATCAATGAGTAAAATCATAAGTCCATGTCCTCCTGTGCCATCTCCAGTGCTCTTCTCACGGCTTTTGCCTTGTTGATGCACTCTTCATACTCTTTTTCCGGAACACTGTCCGCCACGATACCGGCTCCGCTTCGCACGAAAACTTTTCCGTTTTTCTTATAAGCCAGCCGGATGGCGATGCAGGTGTCCAGGTTTCCGGTGAAATCAATGTATCCCACGGCTCCCCCATAGATACCTCTCTTATTGTCTTCCAGTTCATTGATGATCTCACATGCCCGGATCTTCGGTGCCCCGGAAAGGGTCCCTGCAGGAAGGATGGCGTCCACGGCATCTGCTGCATCCAGGCCTTCCCGAATGGTGCCTGCCACTGTGGAACCAATATGCATGACATGGGAGAATCGTTCAATACTCATATATTTTTCTACTTTGACAGAACCAAACTCACTGATCTTTCCGATGTCATTTCTTCCCAGATCCACCAGCATATTGTGCTCTGCCCGCTCTTTTTCATCTGCCAGCAGCTCTTCTTCCAGTTTTTGATCTTCCTCCTCGGTGGCTCCTCTCGGCCGGGTGCCCGCCAACGGAAAGGTATGAAGAGTCCGGTTCTCCAGCTTCACCAGTGTCTCCGGGGAAGCTCCGGCAATTTCCATATCGTCACTGGAGAAATAAAACATATAGGGGGAAGGATTCAGCGTTCTTAAGACCCGGTATGTATTGAGAAGGCTTCCTTCATAGTCTGCTTCCAGCCGGTTTGACAGTACCACCTGAAAAATATCCCCCTCATGGATGTAGTGCTTGGCTTTCTCCACCATGCTGCAATACCGCTCTTTGTCGAACAGTGCCCGGAAATCGGAAGTGCAGCGCCCCGGTTCCAGAGGAGCCATCTCCCCATCGGAGATGAGCCGTCTCATGGTCTCCAGTTCCACCTCTGCCTTGTGATACTCTGTCTCCAGATTCTCGCAGCGGATGTTGACGATGAGGATCACTTTCTGCCGGAAGTGATCAAAGGCAATGACCTTGTCGAACAGCATCAGATCCACGTCTTTAAACCCTTCTTCATCCTTCGCGGTAAGCTTCAGCGTCGGTTCTGCATATTTCATGTAATCGTAGGAGAAATATCCTACCAGTCCGCCGGTGAAGGTCGGCAACCCCTCAATCCTTGGACTTTTGTTTTCTTTTACAATCTGCCGGATGTACTCGCCGGGATGCTTTGTCTCGAACACCATGGACGTTCCATTTTTAACAGTCAGCCTTCCATCCGTACAGGTTAGCTCCAGCTTCGGGTCATATCCAAGAAATGTGTAGCGTCCCCACTTTTCATTGTCCTCAATGGATTCCAGCATATAGCAGTGTCTGCTGACCCGTTTCAGTTTTCGTAATACTTCAATGGGCGTATAAAGATCCGAGTACAGCTCCGTGCTGACCGGAATACATTTGTAAAGGCCTTGCGCCGCCAATACAGAAGCTTCCTGAAAATTCGGTCCGATATTCATGGTGTTCTCCTTTCACACAACAAAAAAAGTCCCTGACAGATCTCTGGTAAAATCTGTCAAGGACGAGTCATCTACATTTCCCGCGGTGCCACCTTGCTTTGCGGATCTTAAAAAATCTCCGCACCCTTACGGAATACCAACATATTCCCGGCAACTGACGTATGCCCTCACGTCGCAGAATACTCAGAAATCCATTCCTTTCCCTGCGCCCTCGGCGGTCCATTTGATTATGTGGGTTCGGTCCGGCTCTCAGCTTCCCGGGCTCTCTGTGCGTCCATCATCACCGTTATCTCCGCTTCATCGGTTTAAAGTGATACTTGATTCAATTGATTTTTTACATATTAGCAAATCTGATGGTTGCTGTCAAGAGAAATTGGTTCATTTCATAGTGAATTGGTGTGAAAAAATTGCAGTTCAAGGTTGAGAGAATCTGCCAACAAACAGGCGATGAGAAGTGACAGTCTGTGAGCGGAACCGCTCGCGCTAAGTCCTCGATCCAGCGGTACTAACACTCAAACGTCGCTGACCGCTCGTTTTCGTGAAGTACCGGGACTGCGGACGTTCCTTTCACAGGCTGTCAGCTTCTCACGCCTGACTGCAGTACCTGTTTATCACCAGTGAACTGAATCTGACCATGCAAAAATTCCCTGTCAGTCAACAAACTAACAGGGAATTCTAGTTATTTTATTTAGATTGCTCTCGTCGCATGAGACAGCCACTCCTGCTCTTCCTTCGGAAGGTAGGGCGCGATTGCCTCATAGACGGTGTGATGATATTCATTGAGCCATGTGCGCTCCTGTTCGGTCATCTGGACCGGGTCCACTGCATCCAGATCCCACGGAATCAGGGTCAGGATCTCGAACTTCAGGAACTGACCATACTCATTCTTCGGTCCTTCCACACAGAGAAGTTCATTTTCCAAACGGATACCGTACTTTCCTTCCAGATAAATACCCGGTTCGTCGGTAGTTACCATACCCGGCTCCAGTTCTGCCGCATTGGCTCCCTCCGGAAGTTTCCAGCGGAATGTGTTAGGACCTTCATGAACGTTAAGCAAATATCCGACGCCATGACCGGTGCCGTGCTTATAATCCATCCCGATCTGCCACAGCGGTGTCCGGCAGATCACATCCAGATTATAACCAGAGCATCCTTTCAGAAATCTGGCATGGGACAGATTCAGATTACCTCTTAACACTGCCGTATACATCTGCTTCTGCTCGTCTGTCAGTGGTCCCATGGCAAAGGTACGGGTGGTATCGGTGGTGCCATCCAGATAATGTCCGCCTGCATCCACCAGGAAGAAGCTCTCCGGCTTCAACTCCACATCGGATTCCTCTGTTGCAGAATAGTGAACGATTGCCCCATGCGCACCGTATCCACAGATCGGTGAGAAGCTTAATTCCACCAGATCTTTCTGCTCACTTCTTAAAGCGGCCAGATGTTCAGCTGCGGAGATCTCTGTGATCTTCTCCTTGCCGACTTTCGTCTTCAGCCAATACATGAACCGTGTAAATGCCACACCTTCCTTTAAATGGGACTGATGAAGATTCTTCTGCTCCGTCTCATTTTTCACAGCCTTCATAAACTCCGTCGGATTCGGGCAGTTCAGCACTTCTGCTTCCTCCGGAATGCTGGTGAGCAGACGGTAGTTCACATTGCCCTGATCCAGCAGTACTTTGCTGCAAGCCGGAACTTTTTTGAGATCCCCATAGATCTCATCGTATCCTTTGATGGCAATACCAAAGTCTGTCACATAATTTCTGATTTTCTCGGTAATGACGGACGGACGCACATACCAGGTGCATTCTTTCTTCGTCACGGTCAGGAAGGATAATACAACCGGAACGCAGGGAATGTCCCCGCCGCGGATGTTGAGAAGCCATGCAATATCACACAGGGAAGCCAGCACGTGAAGGTCAGCGCCTTTCTCTTCCATGGCTTTCCGTACACGAGCCAGTTTCTTATCAGTAGTCTCTCCGCTCCATTTTTCTTCCAGCACAAAGAGATCTGCATCTGGTACTTCCGGGCGGTCCGCCCAGATCTCCCCGATCAGGTCTTCTTCTGTAAAAAGAGAAGCTCCATTTTCTTCTGCTGCCTTTGCAAATGCCAGGGCACGGGATGCACCCATGACTCTTCCGTCAAATCCCAGCTTCTCGCCTTTTTCCAGGTGTTCCTGTATATATTCTTCTACGGTCGGCACGCCCGGCTCTCCCATACGGAACAGGCGGATCCCCGTCCCCTGAAGCTGTGCCTCTGCCTGCAGGAAATACCGTCCGTCAGTCCACAGCCCCGCATCATCCTGTGCAATCACTGCCGTACCGGCAGATCCGGTAAAACCGGTGATAAAGGCTCTTGCCCGAAAATGCTCACTGACATACTCCGACTCATGACAGTCTGTGGACGGAACCACATACATTGCCACGCCGGATGCTTTCATTTTCTCCCGTAATGCCTGTACACGCTCTTTGACTGTCATATGCTTACCTCTCCCAGTTTGCTTTCTGGAATGCCTTATATCCTTTGTATGCTTCGTAAATATCCGCTTTGCTGGATACTTCCCACGGACTGTGCATATTCAACAATGCCACACCACTGTCAATGACATCCATGCCGTAGTTGGCGGTAATGTAGGCGATGGTTCCACCGCCTCCCTGATCTACTTTCCCAAGCTCTGCGGTCTGCCAGCAGACACCGTCTGCATCCATAATGCTGCGCAGCTCACCGATATATTCTGCGCAGGCATCATTGGAACCGGATTTTCCTCTGGAACCGGTATATTTGTTAAATACCATACCTCTTCCCAGGTAAGCAATATTTTTCTTTTCAAATGCAGATGCATAGTTCGGATCAAATGCCGCACTTACGTCAGAGGACAGCATATGGGAATGCTGCAGACATCTTCTCAGTGCCAGATCGGAATACTCTCCGGTCAGATTCAGTACCTCTGCCACTACATTTTCAAAATAACGGGACTGCATGCCGGTGGCACCCATGCTGCCGATCTCTTCCTTGTCAGTCAGCAGGCATACTGCCGTGTAAGCCGGTTTGTCCGCATGCAGCTGTGCCAGGAGAGACGTAAACCCACAGATTCTGTCATCCTGTCCATAACCCATAATCATACTGCGATCCAAACCAAAATCTCTTGCCTGACCTGCCGGAACGGCCTCCAGCTCAGCAGAGAGAAAATCTTCTTCTTCCATGTCGTATTCTTTTTTGAGATACTCCAACAGCGTCTTTTTGATGAGTTCTTTTTTCTCTTCATCCTTTTCTTCCGGATCTTTCCACGGACGACTTCCGACGATGATGTTAAGGTTCTCACCTTCTACCACAACAGCCGCTTTCTTCTGCATCTGCTCACCGGACAGATGAATCAGAAGATCAGAAATACCAAGAACCGGATCCTCTGCCTTCTCGCCGATGGCAAGTTCAATGACTGTTCCATCTTTTTTTACTACCACGCCATGCAGTGCCAGCGGAATCGCTGCCCACTGGTACTTTTTGATGCCGCCGTAATAATGAGTATCCAGAAGTGCCATCTCTCCATCCTCATACAGCGGATTCTGTTTCAGATCCAGACGCGGGGAATCAATATGGGCACCCAGGATATTCATACCCTTCTCCATGGGAACCGTACCGATCTGGAACAATACCACCAGTTTTTTCTTGTGTACCGCATAAATCTTATCACCAGGAACGAGATTTTTACCACTTCTCATAGCCTCTTCCAGAGAAATGTATCCATTCTCACGTGCCATCTCCACCGCAATACGGGCACATTCACGCTCCGTTTTTCCTTCAGAAATAAATCTGCGGTACTGCTCTGTTACCTGTCCCAGTTCCTCCAGCGCTTTCTCATCATAGGTATTCCATGCGTTTTTACGTTCCATATCTTCTCCTTACAGATCTTCCAGATTTTCTTTTAATTTATCCATAAAGCCTTTTTTCTTCGGCTTTGCTCCGTTCTCTGCTTTCTGATTCAGCGTATTGCCATTCTCGCGGTCATACTCTTTCAATGCCTCTTTTGCCCCATGGCTTAAGGTAGTCGGAACTTCCACTACCAGGGTGACATAATGATCTCCTCTGGTACTCTTATTTCTAAGAGACGGCATACCTTTTCCGCGCAGGCGGATACGGGTATCGGTCTGGGTACCCGGTTTCACATCATACTCTACTTCACCGTCTACGGTCTTAATACGAATCGTTCCGCCAAGAGCTGCTACCGGGAAACTGATCGGTACCGTAGAGAAAATATCCATATCCTGTCTCTGGAAAATCGGATGTCTGGATACAATTACCTCTACCAGAAGATCCCCTCTCGGACCGCCATTGGTGCCCGGCTCTCCCTTTCCTCTGATACGGATGCTCTGGCCGTTGTCGATGCCTGCCGGAATCGTAACAGCGATCTTCTTCTTACTGGACGTATAGCCGGTTCCGTAGCAATTCGGGCACTTGTCTTTGATAATCTTACCGGTTCCGTTACAGTCCGGGCAGGGACGTACATTCTGCACCATGCCAAAAAGAGATTGCTGGGTATAAACCACCTGTCCTTTTCCGCCACATTTAGGACAGGTCTGGGGTGTAGTACCCGGTTTTGCGCCGGTACCATGACAGTTTTCGCACTCATCTTTCAAAGTCAGCTCCAGCTCTTTGTCGCAGCCTTTCACCGCTTCATCAAAGGTAATCCGTACACTGGCACGCAGATCCGCACCTCTCATGGGACCATTACTGTTTCTGCGGCTGCGTCCGCCGCCGCCAAAAATATCGCCGAAGATATCACCAAAAATATCGCCCATATCTGCGCCGTTAAAGTCGAATCCGCCGTAACCACCGGCTCCGCCGCCTCCCTGCTCAAAGGCTGCGTGTCCAAATTGATCGTACTTTCTTCTCTTGTCTGCATCACTTAATACGGCATATGCCTCGGAAGCCTCTTTAAATTTCTGCTCTGCTTCTTTATCTCCCGGATTCATATCCGGATGATATTTCTTTGCCAGTTTTCGATATGCACTTTTGATGGCTGCGTCATCCGCATTCCGGTCTACGCCAAGAACCTCATAATAATCTCTCTTCGTCTCTGCCATAACTTTTCCCTTTCGAATTGCTGTGGGCTGAAATTCATCTGCACACGCAAAAAACAGTGGGGAGTTTATCGCTCCCCCACTGCTTTATTTTTATTTTCATCCTGTTCCGGATTAAACCTCGCGGTAATCTCCGTCTACCACGTCATCTGCCGGACCGGAAGTACTCTGTCCTGCGCCGCCCATATCCGGACCTGCGCCCTGCGGACCTGCACCCTGTGCACCTGCAGTCTGCTCATACATCTTCTGGAACAGTTTCTGTGCTGCATTCATCAGATCCTCTTTACCGGATTTCAGCGCATCGATGTCCGCATCAGAAATATCAGTCTGGTTAGCAGTTCTGTCTACAACTGCTTTCAGAGCATTGATCTTATCCTGAACAGCTGCTTTCTCAGAAGCGTCGATCTTATCTCCGGCTTCCTCCATTGCCTTCTCGGTCTGGAATACCATTGCATCTGCATCGTTTCTTGCATCAATGGCCTCTTTCCGTTTCTTATCCTGTGCCTCGAACTCAGCAGCTTCTTTGACTGCCTTATCGATATCGGAATCAGACATGTTGGAACCAGCGGTAATGGTGATGTGCTGCTCTTTTCCGGTACCCAGATCCTTAGCGGATACATTTACGATACCGTTTGCATCAATATCAAAGGTAACCTCGATCTGCGGAACTCCACGTCTTGCAGGCGGGATTCCATCCAGACGGAACTGGCCGAGGGATTTGTTATCTTTCGCGAACTGTCTCTCACCCTGTACTACGTTGATGTCTACAGCGGTCTGGTTATCAGCTGCGGTGGAGAAGATCTGGCTCTTCTTAGTCGGGATCGTGGTATTTCTCTCGATCAGACGGGTTGCAATACCTCCCATGGTCTCGATGGACAGGGACAGCGGAGTAACATCCAGAAGAAGGATATCACCGGCACCTGCATCTCCTGCAAGTTTACCACCCTGAATGGAAGCACCGATTGCCACACACTCATCCGGGTTCAGAGATTTGCTCGGCTCATGTCCGGTCAACTGTTTTACTTTATCCTGTACTGCCGGGATACGTGTGGAACCACCTACCAGCAGGACTTTACCAAGTTCAGACGGGCTGATACCTGCATCACGGAGAGCTGCCTGTACCGGGTTAGCAGTACGCTCTACCAGATCGTGAGTCAGCTCATCAAATTTTGCTCTGGTCAGGTTCATATCAAAGTGAAGCGGGCCGTCTGCGTTCATGCTGATGAACGGAAGGTTGATGTTGGTTGTTGTGGAAGCGGACAACTCCTTCTTAGCCTTCTCAGCTGCTTCTTTCAGTCTCTGCAGTGCCATCTTGTCGTTGCCAAGATCTACACCGTACTGTTTCTTGAATTCAGAGATCATATAATCTGTGATCTTCTGGTCGAAGTCATCACCACCCAGATGGTTGTCACCTGCGGTAGCCAGAACCTCGATAACGCCGTCACCGATCTCGATGATGGAAACATCGAAGGTACCGCCGCCAAGGTCGTATACCATGATCTTCTGCTCTTTCTCATTGTCAAGGCCGTATGCCAGTGCTGCAGCGGTCGGCTCATTGATGATACGTTTTACATCCAGTCCTGCGATCTTACCTGCATCTTTGGTTGCCTGTCTCTGTGCGTCATTGAAGTATGCCGGAACAGTGATAACTGCCTCGGTTACTTTCTCGCCCAGATAGTTCTCTGCATCTGCTTTCAGCTTCTGCAGGATCATAGCGGAAATCTCCTGCGGAGAATATTTCTTTCCTTCAATGTCTACTTTATAATCAGTTCCCATATGTCTCTTGATGGAAGAGATGGTTTTCTCGGAGTTGGTAACTGCCTGACGTTTTGCCGGCTCTCCTACCAGACGCTCACCAGTTTTTGTAAATGCTACGATAGACGGTGTTGTTCTTGCTCCTTCTGTATTTGCAACAACCGTAGGTTTTCCACCTTCCATTACGGCTACACAAGAGTTCGTTGTTCCTAAATCAATACCAATAATCTTGCTCATTTCTTTTTCCTCCTGAAAATACTAAATCTTATAGACCACAGCGCGTTAGCTCGCTGCTCATTGCTTACGCGTCAGTTTACAACTTTAACCATGCTGTGACGAAGCACTGCATCTTTATATTTATAACCCTTCTGGAATTCCTCAGATACTGTATTTTCTCCAAGTTCCTCATCCTCCGCATGCATCACTGCATTATGGAAATTCGGATCAAATTCCTGGCCCACCGCTTCGATGGGGGTTACGCCCAAATCTGTAAGAACCGTGATCAGCTGTTTATAAATCATTTCCATTCCGCTGGCTACCGGTCCATCTTTCTGATCTTCCGGAATACTCTTCAAGCCTCGCTCAAAGTTATCTACTACCGGAAGCAGTTTCTCGATCACATCTCTTGCTCCCACCATGTACATCTGGGATTTCTCCTTTTCTGTACGGTTTCTGAAGTTTTCAAACTCTGCAAGCTGACGTTTTACTTTATCGGTCAGTTCTGCGATCTGTTCATCTTTCTTGTCTTTTTTCTCTTTCTTCTTTCCGAAGAATCCTTTTTTGTCAGGTTCCGCATCGGCTTTTGTTTCTTCTGTCTCAGCCGTCTCAGTGGCTTCTGCTTCAGCAGTATCTTCTGCTTTTACTTCTTCCTCCTGAATCTCCGGTTCCTGTTCCATTGTCTTGTTTTCTTCCACCGTTGTTCCGCCTTTCTATTTATGAAAAACATCATCCAGCTGATCCATCATGGCTTTCAGCTTACCCATAACGTTCTCGTAATCCATTCTCTTGGGACCAATGATTCCAATGGTACCCTGAAGCCCTTCGCCCAGTTCGTAGGTTGCCGTGACAACACTGCAGTCCTTCATGGATTTTACCGGTGTCTCATTACCGATATATACCTGAATTCCTTTTTCGTCTTTGTTCAGTGTGTCTGTAACCAGATCTACCAGGTTCTGCTTCTCCTCCAGTGTCTGTATCAGTTCACTGGCCTTTCCGTTCTCACTTAATTCCGGATAACGGAAAATGTTTGTGGCCCCGCCGGTGTAGATCTCCATTCCCTCATCGGAATGAATCGCCTCGGCGACTGCATCCACCACATCACTGACGATGTTGCTGTGAATACCGGCCTGTTCTTTCATGCTGGAAATCATCTGAAGATTGATTTCCTGAATGGTCTTTCCATTCAGCATGGTATTCAGCAGGATATTAAGCTTCAGAATACTTTCATCACTCAGTTCCTCACAGACCGGTAAGAGTTTGTTGCGGATCACATTTCCTTCCGCTACAATCACCGCCAGGATCTGATTGGCATCCACACGGGACAGCTGAATGAATTTCAGTTTGTTCTGATGATACTGTGGAGTGGAAACCATCGTGGCATAATTGGTATCATTTGCCAGGATCTTTACCACCTGCTTCAGCACACTTTCCAGCCGGTCGGTACGCTGAACCATCAGTTCCTGAAGTTCCGTCACTTCCCGGTCTTTTTCCTGCATCAGGTAATCCACATACAGCCGGTATCCTTTATCGGAAGGAATTCTTCCGGCGGAAGTGTGGGGTTGAATGATGTAACCCATCTCTTCCAGATCCGACATCTCATTGCGGATGGTAGCAGAGGAAAGCTTCAGATCCGGATCCTTCGATATGGTTCTCGATCCTACCGGTTCTCCGGTCTCCATGTAATTCCGGATAATCACATTTAAGATTTTTTTCTTTCTCTCATCCAGTTCCATGGGTTATGCTCCTTTCTTCTGCTTGTTAGCACTCAACATGTAAGAGTGCTAACATTTCCTGTAACTTAAGATAGCACTCCCTATAGTGCTTTGTCAAGTGTATTTTATATTTTTTTATGAAGAATTTGTGAACGGATTACAACTGACCAAGCAGCCGAAGTGACAGGCTGTGAGCGGAACCGCTCGCGCTAAGTCCTCGATCCAGCGGTACTAAGATTCGAACTTCGCTGCAGGCTCGTTCTCATCAAGTACCGGGACTGCGGACGTTCCTTTCACAGGCTGTCACTTCGGCCTGCCCAGCATATCTATAAACAAAAAACCACGCGGAAAATTATAAAATCCACGTGGTTCTGATTTTTATTCTTCTGTACCTTCTGTATCCTCTTCCGCTTCCGTATCCGTTCCGGCCTGACCGTCCTGGGAGCGTGTTTTCAGGAAGGTATATTCTCTCTGTGCATCCGCATCATCCGGATAGCTTTCCAGATAGATCTCCATCTTCTGAAGGGCGGTATCAAAATCTCCCTGCTGTTCATAGACAGTGATCTCCGATGCCATCAGTTTTTGCAGACATCCGCCGTTTCCCATGGAAATTCCCCCCTGCAGGGTGTCCAGTGCACCAGTGTAATCACCCTGTGCCAGCTGATAAGCCGCCACCCGTTCATAAGCTTCCTGATGCGTAACTTCTTCACCATCCAGATAACTCTGATAGAGGGTAATGGCATAGTCTGTATTTCCCATCTCCCGGTACAGCTCTGCCTGCCAGTAAATGCCTTCCGGATTACCTTCCTTGGAAGCTGCCTCCAGATAGGTCTTGGCATTTGTATCATCTTCCATATAATAAGAAAGTCTTCCCAGCATTACTTTATTCTTCTTAGAGGTAAGACTCATCGCCTTGGTAAAATCTGCTTTTGCGGCTTCTGCATTTCCTGCCTCCCGATAGAGAAGTCCTCTGGTTGTATAAATCTCCGCACTCTCCTTCAGGTCCAGAATGGCACTGCAGGTGGCAATGGCATCCTCTGTATTTCCTGCATAATACTGTGCCGATGCTTTATATGCCGCAATATCCAGTTCCAGACTGCCTGCATGCATATCGGCAAGTTCCAGGGCCTCATTATAGGAAGCGATGGCGTCTTCATAGCTGCCTTCCCGAGCCTGTTCCATGCCCTGGGTTCGTAAAGCCAGCTGCTGTTCTTCTGTCTTTTTATCCGTACCGCAGCCAATCAGAAGCCCCATACACAGAACAGTCACTGCCAGCATAGTCCGCTTTATCTTTTTTCCTTTCATAGCTCCTCCTTATCCCAGAATTCCCGGTTCATGGTACACGCCAGAACCAGTTTTCTTGGAAGCCGTTCATAACGCTGTCCCAGTTTGTAGCCCAGGAGCTTTCCTGCGCTCTGGGTCACCACCTGGATCATCAACCACGGTTTTCTGATTTTAATACAATAAGAAAGACTCCTTTTTACCAGACGTATGCCTTCAGATTCCGAACGAATGCCGCCAAAGATTTCCGGATGCATAGTCTGGGATACTGCCAGATCAAAATTCCGGTGAAACTGCTGCAGGGCACTGTAATTGTGAGAATGCACCACCTGTGCATCTGCACAGTAGGCAATTCGACCACCTGCCTTTATAATGGTTCCTGCATAAATCATATCTTCATTAAAAATAGTCCGTTTGACAAATCCACCCAGTTCTTTGTATTTTTCCCGTCTCCACGCAGCACAGACATTAGAGCAGAAAAAAGTCTTAATCCCCAATACCGGAAGATCCTCTTTTCCTTTGATCCTGCTTTCATCAGGGTAATTAAAACTGCGGGTGTATTTTTCCACTTCCCTGCAATTTTCCTTCGGCAGCTGCCTTCCATAGGCCGCCCATACGGAAGGATCTGCAAATGGTTTCAGCAGTTCTTCCACCAGATGTTCATCCGCCGGCATAGCATCCTGCGTAAGACAGATCACCACATCTGCCTCAGAGAGACGAATGCCCTGATCTCTGGTACCGCCATGATCAAATTCCTGCTTTGTCACATGATGAACTTCCACATTTTCATATCTTTCCGGAAGCTCTGCCGGGAAATGTGCTTCCTCTGTATTCATCAGAATGATCTTCCCTGCCAGTATCGTCTGGTCAGCCAGACGGCTCAGCAGTTCTCCTAACTCTGCCCCCGGACGATAAACCGGAATTACAATATCCGCTGTCATCAGTTTCTCCTGTTTTCTGCAATTTTCTATATTAGAAACAAAGCGAGGGAACTTCACGAATCCCTCGCTTCTATTCATTCACTATTTTTAATATCCTGTCTCAGAATTGATCTTTGAAGAGATCTCTGTTACCTCATTGGATGGCTGATAATCAGCGTTGCCAAAGAGATACTCATGAAGCTGTTTTACGTTCTCTTCCAGATTTACCGGAACAACACAGGAACCTTTTCCTTTGACGGTTGCATTTGCTTTATCAAACGGGAATCCGGTGGTGTCCACAATATCGTAGGTCAAAAGCTGCGGAGCCATGGCTACCAGCTCATCGTTGGTATAGTTGGTTGCAATCAGCGGGAATACAGCATCAATGATATCATTAACTTTGCTGATATCCATCTTCTTCGCCTTGCTTACCAGCTGCATGATCACTTCTCGCTGACGCTCCGTACGTTTGAAATCGTCTCCTGCAGTGTAACGGATACGGCAGTAGGAAGTCGCCTGTACGCCATCCAGTGTCTGAAGTCCTGTACTGGTCAGAGGCTGCGTCTGGATACCTGTTACCTTGGATGTCTCAACAATATAGTTGTTCAGATGTTCAATCTCAGCGTCATCTACATCGATGTCGATACCACCCAGCAGATCTACTGTCTTGGTCAGTGCAGCGAAGTCTACGCTGACATAGTACTCAATATCCAGATCCAAGTTCGTGTTCAGCATACTGATTGCCTGTGCCGGACCGCCTGAGGAATATGCGCTGTTACATTTATTATATTTACCATTGGTCAGATTCAGATAAGTATCACGATATACACTGACCAGTTTTACTTCCTTGGTATCATTGTTAATGCTCGCAATAATAATGGTATCGCTTCGATTTCCACTTCCAAGCTGTCCCGCTTCACGGGTATCAAGGCCAAACAGTGCGACGGTAGTGTAACCTTTCATGGTTTCCATCGTGGATTCCTGCAGAGATTCATTTACTTCAATCTGATCCTGCTCTACCTTCGGCTTCTGAATCTTATCCAGTTTGCTTACTACCCAGAATCCCAGCACAAGAATCAGAATCACTGCAATCTCAATGCCGAAAATCATCATCCGCTTTTTCTTTTTGGATGCTCTCTTCTTAGAACCTCCTCTGCTTCTGCCTGATGCAGATTTTGCAGAAGACGTTTTCTGATGAGATGCATTTTTTTTCGAAGTCGTCTTTTTCATAGTTTCTTTTGCCATAATTCATCCTTTCTACGCCTGCTAATAAGCATTCTTATTTACAAAGCCTTTGAAGAACGTTAGAAACAGGATCTTAAAATCCAGTCCCATGGTCCAGTTCTCAATATAGTACAGGTCGTATTCAATACGCTTTTTGATCGATGTATCCCCCCGGTAGCCGTTGACCTGTGCCCATCCGGTCAGTCCCGGACGCACCTGATGCTTGATCATATACCTTGGAATCTCCTCCCGGAACTTTTCCACGAAAAAAGGACGCTCCGGTCTTGGTCCCACCAGGCTCATGTCACCTTTCAGGATATTGAACAACTGCGGCAGTTCATCGATACTGGTCTTCCGGATGATTTTTCCCACGGTTGTCACGCGAGGATCATTCCGGACAGTCCATGCCCGCTTTTCACTTTTTTCAGACTGTACTTCCATGGAACGGAACTTATACATCTGAAATGTCTGGTTATGGAGTCCTACCCGCTCCTGCTTATATATGAGCGGCCCTTTGGATGTTATTTTTACCAAAATGGCCGTAACCAGCATAACCGGCGAAAAAATGATGATAGCAACAATGGCTCCAACAATGTCCACTGTCCGCTTACATACCATATTAAAGGTATTAGTCAGCGGCACGTGCCGGATATTGATCACCGGAAGGCCCAGAAGATCTTCCGTATATGGTCTCGTCGGTATGATATCATTATAATCCGGAACAAATTTTGTATGCACACCGGATTTTTCGCAGATCGCTACGATCCGCTTCAATTTATAGTATTCCCGGAGCGCCAGCGTAAGAGCAATTTCATCCAGCCGGTTGTTCTCCAGAATCGTTTCCAGTTCATCCGTAGGTCCCAATACCGGTACCCCTTTATAGGTGTAACCGGATTCCTTATTGTCATCCAGAATTCCGCAGACCCGGTAACCCCACTGAGGGTTGGCATAAATGCGGTCAATAAAGGACTCAGCCGCACTGCTGTACCCCACAAAAATAATATGCCGTAAATTAAATCCGCTGCGTCGGATCTTCTTCAGCACGATCCGGATTGCATTCCGGACCAGCAGTTCCATCACAATGTTGACCACATAAAAATAGAACAACATGGTTCTGGAATACTCATAGGCATATCCATTATATTCTCTCAACAGGAAGAATACAGCCATGACGATCAGAAGTCCCACCGTGTTGGCTTTACATATATTTCCTGACTCCAGTCTCCGACCCTGTACCCGCTTGGCGGTATACATGTTAAATGCCAGATAGAGCATCAGATATAACGGAACAATTCCAAATAATGCCACCATATACAGGGCAAAGCCCAGTCCTGGCGGATCCTTCAGAATCAGAAACTTGTAGACCCAGGCCAGAATATATGATATGCAAATGACGGCGGCATCAATCACCACATGAAGCCGGTTAAAGTACCGCTGGTTATCCTTAATCACAAACTCTCACCTATGTTTCCCCCTTCGCTCTATCCGAAACTCTTACAGATGTTTCCCTACACCAGACGGAAAATATTTCTCCATAACTCTAGTTGAATGCCAAAACATATGGAAATATGTCTGGCTCCAAAGACAACTCTTCGCCCCGGATTCGCTCTGCACAGCCGGATGCCTCTTACGAAACCTTCCCGGTAATCCCTGCCCAGACCTTTTTTCACGAAAAAAAGATACTTTATCAGAAAACCCGCCAATAAAAGCGGAGCATTCACAACAAGCTGAAGCAGCGGCATATTTTTGTATAGAAGATATACATTATTTCCCGCTGCATGTATTACTTTAAAATGATTGTATCTTGACCCGCTGGTCCCACTCCCCACATGGAGAACCCGGGCCCTCGGCTCATACCAGTTCACATAACCGGCAAGCTTTGCCCTGTAAGAAATATCCAGATCTTCCAGGTAAGCAAAATGCGCCTCGTCAAACCCGCCCAGCTTCAATACCAGGCTTTTCCGGTAAATCGCGGCACCTGCGCAGGATGAAAAGATCCTGCCACTTTTCTGATACTCCGATGCCGGTTTTCCCTTTCCTCTGGCAAATGCCCAGCCCAGCCCACAGAAAAAATCTCCCGCATCATCCGTAAGCTCCGGATTCTGATACTGGAGCATGCAGGCCTGGCAGGAAAATCTCCTCTGGTCTGCACGAATGGCATCCAATAGTTTTCTTGAAAAATCCGGCTTTACTTCCGTATCATTATTCAAAAGTATGACATATTCACTCTCTGCAGCCTGAAATCCTTCATTGACCGCCCGGCAAAATCCATAGTTCTGATCCAGACAAATCAACTTGCAGAAAGGAAATTCTTTTTTGATATAGTCCTGGCTTCCATCAGTGGAACCATTATCCACCACCATTACTTCCGGATGAATGTTCTTCTGCTCCTGTATGGATTTCAGACATCCTTCCAGATACGATATTCCATTATAATTAGGAATTACGATACTCACATCCGGCATCTGTCAATCCTCTTTCCGGTGATAATCACGGATTCTGAAATCCGTATTGTCCAGTGACAGATTGCTGTTGTAAAATCTGTCCGGCATCTGAAGCAGACTTTTCCACTTCTTTGCAAACTGAGCAGCCGGTCTTGCGCCCTGCTTTCTTCCTCTCTGATGGTCCTGAAGAATCACAGCAATTCCCGGCTCGTAAACATTTCTGTAACCCAGCTTTTCCAGCTTCAGGCACAAATCCACATCCTTCATGCGATCTTCCACATCTTCTGAAAAGCCGCCTGCCTTCAAAAACAGTTCTCTTCTGAGCATCATGGCTTTTCCTGAAACTGCATGACAGTTTTGCTGCAAAATTGCTTTATGGAAATATCCTGTATATCCCGCCTTCAGACCTTCAAAAGCATCTCCGACAGTTCCTTTCAGACCCAGCACTTTGATTCCATACCAAAGTCTTCGCCTGTCATCATACACACGTCCACCCACGGCACCAATATCTGCCCGCTGTGCACTTCCCAGAAACAAATCCATAAAACCACGCGTAATATTGCCTGTTCTTCCATCCAGGAATAACAGATAATCACTGTCCATTTTCTCTGCCAGGCTGGAAAATGTTACAAATTTATTACAAGCGCTATTACAATATACTACTTTTATGGGTGTTTGTCTATGTTCTTTTATAAAATTCAAAATTATTTTATTTTTCTTCGGATTCTCTAAAAGCACCAGGATTTCATAATTCGAGTAACCAGCCTGTCTGGAAGTCATCCTTGCAAGGCGCTTTAACGTGCCTGCATCCCGCACATTGAGAAGTACAATGGTGACTTTTGGCGTCTCTGCAGGCATATAGCAGACTCTGTAGAATCCCGGATTATCCATGCACTGTACGGCAGCGCTCATACTAGTCCGCTTCAGATGTTCTTCCAGCGCACGTCTTCCTGCCTCATATGCATACATCTTACTCTCCGGGTTTCCTGCCGTAGAAGTCGGATGACATCTCCAGTGATAGAGTACCCGTGGAATATGGTCAATCTCCTGTGCCAGTTCACTGCATCGGAGAATAAAATCATAATCCTGCGCCCCGTCAAAAGACTCCCGGTATTTGCCCGCCTGCTCCATCAATGTCCGTTTTACCATCAGGAAATGGCAAATATAATTGTTGGTACGTAAAAGATCCGGGTTAAAATCCGGTTTAAAATGGGGCTGGAAAAAGGTAGCAGAGTCGAAGCTTACCTTATCTTCATCCGTGTAGATCATATCTGCTTCCGGATGGGTCTGCAGCCATTTGACCAGCTCAAACAGTGCATGTTCTTCCAGAAAATCATCATGATCCAGAAGTGCCACATACTCTCCTGTGGCAAGATCCAATGCCGCATTGGTATTTCCCGCAATACCAAGATTCTTTGGAAGCTTTTCATAGCGGATCCGGGGATCCTGCGCTGCATACGCTTCCAGAATCTTCTGTGGTCCATGGTCTTCCTCACTTCCGTCTGCCAGGCAAAGCTCCACATTTCCATAGGTCTGGTTCAGTACGGAATCCACCATCTCACGCAGGAAAGTCTCCGGCGTTTTGTAAACCGGAACTACCACACTGATCCTTGGTGCATATGCAAAATGATGCTCCCGCTGCAGCTCCTTTTCACTGTCAGCAGGCCGCTCAGAAATCATCCACTGTTGATAATCCCGTTCCAGAATATCCCGTTCCAGACGTTCTTTTGCTTTCAGATATAATTTAGAAAGTCCGTAGTTCTTCACATAGTGATAACCACGTTTCGCATAATCTGCTTTCATATATTAAAAGGTAACCTCACCATCATGTGCAATCAGGGATGCCCCGATCATTCCTTCTAAAGCTGCCACTTCAGATACCAGTGCACTCTCATCTTTGACCCGAAGCTCTACTACCATATCCAGACGGCCTTTGGACAGGTTTCTGGATTTTACTTTATAGGATTTGCTATATTTTCCTACAATATCAAGGATCTGCTGCTCACCGTCCATCTGAGAGCTGTTGATGACCAGCATCATCGGTGCTTTGCTTACCGGAATCATATCCAGAACCAGGATAAATACAGTAACAGCCACAGAGGTAACCAGCGCTACTTCATAGAGACCTGCACCGCAAATAATTCCAATACTGATAGACCAGAACATAAATACCAGATCCATCGGATCTTTGATAGCGGTACGGAAACGCACGATAGAAAGAGCGCCGACCATACCAAGGGAAATCACCAGGTTGGACTGCATGGCCAGAATAATAGCTGCGGTGATAATAGACATGGCTGCCAGCGAAATATTAAAATTTTTAGAATAGAATACTTTTCTCGTTACCAGTCGGTAAATTGCGAACACATACAGTGCCAGAAGTGCAGACACGAACAGAGTTGCCACAATCTTTGCGGTGGTAATGTCCATGCTCGTAAATCCCTCGAGAAATGATTTTTTAAATACGTCTTTGAATCCCATCTTATGTAATCTCCTTTTCTTACATTTCTTTATTTTTTACAGGTTATATTTTCTGCATAAATAATACTTTGAAAATGCAGTTGTCCGCAGGTTGTCAAGCTGCGCCGTCTGATAAATGAAATCCGGAAGATATTCGTCATACTTGACTTCCAGAATATGCTGTCCTGCCGGCATAATCAGTCTGAGAGGAATCTGGTCCTCCAAAAACAAATCCACCCTGCTGGAACCGCGGATATCCTCATCCAGTGTTATACGGACATTTCCCAGCGGATAAATATAGGGCACACGATCATACTCCACAATTACTTTGGGTCTCATCAATGAAGTTTTCATAAGAAGTATCAGTTTGTTTAGAAGCGCCGGTGTCTCTGGGGTAACCTCCGGAGTTTCCCCTGCCATCAGAGTTCTGCACTGTTCCTCGGTAAGGGGGCAGGACAGTTTCTGTGTCTTCCCCCTGACCTTCCGTTTCAGTTCCAGTGAAATCCGTTCTGCACTGTGATTGTAGATGCGGATTCGGAATTTTTCTCTTGGGTCAGTTCCCGCTTCGTTTTCCATAAAACAGCGGTCATAGTAGTCATCAAAATACAGGCTTCGGATGTTATAAATGCCATCCGCCCCCGCATGAGGATCCAGCGGAATCAGTCCTGACAGCCGGCACTGCAGATTTCGCAGCTGACCGTAGGAGCAGATATACTTGAACTCATGACGAAACCTGTTCTCCATCAAAGACGGATCAAATACTTTTGGTTCCATGATTTCACTCTCATTTCTTTTACTTATTATTGTTTCAATCCTGTATCCATTCATCCATATTTTTAAAATTTTTATCAAGATAAGCAAGCCGTTCCTTCATATAAGACTGCATGCCCTCATAATCACCGTCATGCCGGCTGTCCGGCCAGCGGACCGCATCCCTTGCAAATGCACCAGAATCCTGTACCTCATGAATGCAGTCATCCAGCATATTCTTAAGATTTTCATCTGACAGCTCATCCTGTCGAAGTTTCTGCCATCTGGCTGCCACTTTTTCCCGGATATTTCCCACATCCAGTTTTAAAAGCCGATCCAGAAACGGCCATTCCAGATAATCCTGCACATGTTCCGGCGACCACTGCACATACAGTTGTTCCCCATCATCCACATAGGTATTTCCCCAGGTCAGGTCTGTATCCCATGGCACCAGATACATCCGGTAACCGTCGGATTCCTTTTTGAAAGCAAAGAACATGTTTTTATAAATATTGTCTTCTGCATACATCATCTGCAGATACAGCCAGATGTCTGCAACGTTGTCCATATTAAGCAGCTTTTCCGCTTCTGCCCGAAACGTTTCATCGTCAGACTGGCACATTTCCACAAATGTCCGGAAACATTTCCAGTCCTCTCCATTTCCCTGACCATTTCGTCCTTTCAGTTCCATTCCGAGAACTGTCAGGTATTCAGACGGAGCAACAGAATCCATGGTCTCCGCCAGAAGTTCTCTTCCGTAAGTCCTCTTATAGAGATATTCCTGATCTGAAATTTCCAGCTGCATGCTGTCTACCGGTTCAAAAATCCCGTAAAGACCTCTGTACTCTCCGTTCACCACCAACTCCACATATTTCATGCTGGTGCCAAACCGGGTGTCATAAGGTGTATCCCATGCTCCAAGCCTGTCCCAGATCCGGGTGTTGAACTGATCCCGCACTTTCGTGCCGTCACTGTATATGGCATAAAAGATCCAGGAATCGGACTTCCTCATTCCCAGAACCTTTTCTTTGTTTTTATTGATTACACCTGTGGATGTGACAGAGATCAGATCCACCCGGTAACCCTTCTTCGGGTAAGCTCTGGTCGTCTGACCTCTCTCGTGCGCCTGAAAAACTGATTTGAGTGTCCAGTCTTCCTTTCCACAGTTTTCATAGAACTCGACGCTTCCGGCAAATACCGTATCCACATCAAGGCTCGCATCTGTCTCCATACGTACCACCGGCAGACCGGTGAATACCACATAGATTGTCGTACAGGTTCCTTCCTTTTCATTCCATACCAGAAACGGCACTGCATAACCGGATGAAACCGTCTCCTTTTTTTCAAGACGCGTATAATCTTCCAATGGAAGGATTCCAAATTCCCCACTCTGGTCGGCAAAGGTTCCTGCTTCCCATGCATCCGTTTCCATATCTACCGGAAGATAAAATGTCAGACTTTCCCTGTCACATGCCAACAGTTCGCCTTTAAAACACAGCTGTACGGAAGTTCCGTCAAGAGTCTTCGCCAGGCGTTTCTGCAGCTTACGCGCTTCATGAACCTCACCTTTCAGAGCACCGCTCTCATAAGTGTCCTGAATTTCGGCATGTTCAGATTCATACACGAAAAAAAAGAGGGAGCCAATGAATAGCAGTACGCTGAAAAGCAGCGCCATCTTTTTTACCACTCTGTCTCTCCTGTCTATTTTATACGAAATCTTTTCGCAACTTTATTTAGAGTTTATTATATCAGCTTTGAAGAAGATACGCAACTTTACTTTTCTTTTACAAAGGCAAATCACGGTTTCACGGTCGAAGCGTTACAGAAATTAAGAAATTGTTCACTTTTCCGCAAGTCCGTATCCCTTTACTTTTCCAGGTAATCTGTGTTATGGTAAACTCAATATATTAAGTAACTATTAAGGAGACCCTGCAATGATGAAAAAAAGAGTATTGCTTCTTGCAGCCCTGCTGATGATTACAGCGGCAGGCTGCGGTAAAGCAGATTCAGAAAATACAGAACAGCCGGCCACAGAGGAAACTGTCCAGGAGGAAGTAACCCCTCCGGCCCCCGGTGAGGAAACCTGGAGCACCGCACCTTCCTACTCTGCCACCTTGATCACATCCACACCGATCCGATATCTTTCCGTTACTGTAGGAGCAACGGAATCTGATGTAAATATGACCTGGTACTCTCCTTCAGAGACCCCGGGTGAGATACTTCTTACCACTGCCGATGACACGGACTTTGCAAATGCCCAGTCCTTTCCGGCATCAGATCCCACTGCTTCGGAGATCACTTCCGGATATTATGTAAATCGTGCTGCGGTAAGCGGTCTTTCACCGGAAACAGAGTATATTTATAAAGTAGGAAATGAAGAAGGATATTCTCCGGTCTACTCCTACACCACTCCGACATTCTCCGATACCTTCCGTTTTACCGCCATCGGAGATCCCCAGCTTGGAAAGCCAGTGGATGAACTGGACAACCAGAAAACTACTTTCAAGAAAGTACTGAATAAGATCAAATACCATTTCCCGGATTCCAGTTTTCTGCTCTCTCTGGGAGATCAGGTCAACGATTACAATGACACAGAACAGTATGATGCCTTCTTAAACCAGGCGGCTCTCTACAGTCTTTCCCTGGCTCCGGTAAAGGGGAACCACGATATGGGCGGTCCGGAGTATTCCGAGCATTTCACTCTTCCGAATCAGTCAGACATCGGTACCTGTGATGACGAAGGTGACGGAGATTACTGGTTTGTGCGTGGGGATGCCCTTTTCATGGTGCTGGATGTGATGGACGAAAACAAATGGAGTGACCATGAAGAGTTTATCGCGGCTGCCTGCGAAGCCAACCCGGAAGTCCGCTGGAAGCTGGTCTTTTCCCACTATTCTCCCTATAATTCTTATGAGGAATATATGGAAAAAGGCCAGGAGATGCGTCCCTATTTTCTGAAATTTGCAGATGACTATGATATCGATGCTGTGCTTTGCGGACATAATCACTGCTATATGAGAAGTTATTTTATCAATGGAGACGGAACCCGGCAGGATTACGAAAGTCCTGCTGTTGATCCGGAGGGCACCATGTATCTGACCCTTGGCTCTTCCAGCGGAAGTCTTTATCACAGACCTTCTGCCCAGGACGAAGCGGCTGTCAACGAAAAGCAGGAAAGCCCCCAGGTGACCGATGTGCAGGTTTCTCCTGACTCCCTGACTTTCACGACTTATGATGCAGAGACCTGGGAAATCATTGATACCTACGAAATTGATAAGAGTGTCGGATAACTTTCCTGCACTGCAAAAAAACGGCTGCGCCAGCATCTAGGTGGCACAGCCGTTTTTTTGTATTCTTTTTAATTTTTCTTTTCGATAAACATCTTTCTGGTCACAAAGTTGTAAACCATCACGATGGCCGTCGCACCGATCTTGGTAATCATATAATGGATGCCCATGAGATCTGTTCCCAGCCACATGCAGAGCTCGTTGACGCCAAGACCTACAATACTCAGCAGAACAAACACAATAAATTCTTTTATCTTATTTTTATCTTTGTCAGTTTCAAAAACAAAGGCCACACTTAAGATGTAGTTGACGGTTACGGATACGGAAAAGGAAACCGTACTGGAAACCATATAATTGATTCCAAACACTTCCGTCAGGAAGACCATGATTCCATAATCAATAAAGAAACATAAAACTCCCACAAAACCAAATTTAATCATCTGTTGAATTAATTTTACCATTGTTTACTCCCATTCTGATTCTGTTCCACAGATCACACTGTATAGACAGTCCGCAATCTGCTCATAGGCCGCTCTGCCCGGATGAACCGCATCTGTCGGCACTTCCTGCATTTCATCGGAATACGGATTCACCGGTTCCTCTGTCATATCAAAATTATTGGCACTGTCCACGCAGATGGATGCAGGTACAAAATACAGATACGGCTCGTCTGCAAGAATATCCTCCAGATAGGTCATCAGGTGAAACACCTTCTGGTCTTCCTCATATTTGTAGCGGTCACCATAAAGGGCATAACCTTTGTTGTTCCAGGAACCAATACCATCCTGATTCGCAGGATAAATGGTGTGCACCAGATAAATGGGCAGATCCGGATCTTCTTCATGGATATTCTTCACGATAGCCGCAATGTTATCTCCATTTTCTGTTGGATCCACATCCAGTCCATTGGTACCCAGGAACAGTTCGATGGCATCCGGATGAAATCCTGTCTTTTCTTTATAATGCCTCCAACTGAAGCTATCGGTTTCTTTATCATAGAAGGGCTGCACATCCTCATGGGGATCTTCCATGGTGTAGGGCGCATCCGTCAGATAATTGGCTGCGGAAAATCCGCGCCTTGCCTCGGTCAGGGAACCGCCTACACCTCTGGTCCCCATATAGACAATCTGATTGTCTGTACGGAGATTCAACTGTTCATAGGTAGCAGTATTGCAGGACAAACTGTCACCAATCGTCAGCAGAGAAAAGTGTTTCTGTTCCTCGCTTAAGTCTTTTACCACTTTCAGCTTGGTGGAAGCCGTCGCAACCTGTGCGCCGTTGTCATCAAAGATTGTGAAGATCAGCGGATATTCTCCAATCAGATCCGTGGTTCCGGTGATAGAGAATTTTCTCTGCATATTCTTTCCTACCGCGCAGGTCCATTTTACATTGTAATTCTCAATCTTCGTTCCCAGAGAAGATACCTGGGCGTTGTAAAGCTCCAGTGTCACGCCCTCTGCCACATAGACCTCTTCCGGGAGGAACAGTTCCACACCGACATACTGTCCTTCCTGATTTTCCACAACTCCTTTGGCATTGAGCTTCTGATTCAGTTTTTCCACTTCATATTCTCTGGCAAGTTCATGGACAACCAGCACTACTCCAAGAAAAATACAGCAGGCCGTCAAAGCCAGAATGATGCTTCGGTATGCATTTCGGATGACTTTTTCCCGTTCAATTCTCTTCATGTCTCAACCTCTAAAAGCGCAGGGTAAAATCGGAATAATCCAGTGAAAAGTTCGGATTATAATAGGGATCTCCGGCATCCAGCTGTGCTTTCCATTTTTCACGGAAATGCGCGCATTCTCTTTCATAACGGCGAAGCTTCTCGCCTTCTTCCATTCCTCTTGTCTTGGATTCATAGTGATAAAGCTCTGCAAATGGAGTGAAAATATTTAAATATCCTGCTTCTCTGAGCTTCAGGCAGAAGTCCACGTCGTTGAGAGAAATCGTAAAACTTTCATCCAGGCCGCCCACCTGATCGTAAGCAGCTCTGCTCACCATGAGGCAGGCACCCGTGACAGCTGTCACATCCTGTGCATAACAAAGGCGTCCCATATAACCCAGATGCTGTCTTGGCATCTTATAATGGGTATGTCCTGCAGAACGATGGGCTCCAAGACCGATGACCACACCCGCATGCTGGATCGTATCATCGCCATAATAGAGCTTTGCCCCGGCTGCACCCACGTCTTTTCGCTGTGCATACATAAGAAGCTGCTCCATCCAGTCGGGAGTAATGACTTCTGTATCATTATTTAACAGAAGCAGATACTCTCCCCTGGTCTTACTTACACCAAAGTTGTTGATCCTGGAGTAGTTAAACTCACCTTCGTAGGTCACTACCTGTACCTGAGGCAGTGCTTCCAGTTCTTTATAATAGTCAAAGATGCTCTGTTCCTTGCTGTTATTCTCCACAACCACGATCTCGTAATTGGTCCAGGTAGATTTGTTCACGATGGACTGAATACATCTTCTTAAGTCTTCCACATGATCCTTGTTGGGAATCACAATGCTTACAAGGGGCGTTCCGGTAATGGGATATTTGATCTGGAAAATAGTCGGGAATGCTCTTGTGCTCTCCACTTCCACTTCAATGCCATAGTAATCCCGCATATGATCATGCACCGCACGTTTTGCCGCATCAATCGCATAGGTCTTTGCTCCGATATCTGCCGCCACCGACTGGGGATGAGATCTCCAGTAGTAGAGAATCTTCGGAATATGCTGTACATTCTTTGCCTCTTCCGTCAGACGTAAGATCATATCATGATCCTGGCTTCCGTCGTACTCGGAGCGGAACAGCCCGGTCTTCTTCAGAAGATCCGCATCAAACATGGAGAAGTGGCAGATATAGTTGTTGGCCCGCAGGTTGTCCGGGGAATAATCCGGTTTAAAATGCAGGACAATCAGATCGTCAAGATTCGGGGAGGTAAAGGTTGCCTCATCTGTATAGACATAATCCGCATCCTTCTCACAAACTGTCTTCACACACTCAAAGAGCAGGCTCGGATGCATCACATCATCATGGTCAAAAAGTCCAATGAAATTACCCGTTGCCATGGAAAAGCATACATTGGTATTTCCGGAAATTCCCAGATTCTTCTCAATCTTTTTGTAGATGATTCTCTGGTCCTTTTTCTGATAATCCAGACAAATTTCACCCACATCCTGATGTTTGTCATCACTGCCGTCTGCCAGACAGAGTTCCCAGTTTTTATAGGTCTGTGCCTGCACGGACTCGATCATCTCCCTCAGGAATTTTTCCGGGGTATTGTAAAGAGGTACCAGCACGCTGATCTTGATCTCTCTTGGAAATACCGTCTCTTCTTCTCTCCGGCGCTCTTCTGCATTCGGAAAGCTCTTTGTTCCAAAATCCACCCGTTTGGCTGCCTCACCTTTTTTCTGTTTCCAGCGTTTGTACATTCCCTTGATGCCGCCATAATGGATGTAAGCATTGCGGGTACGGATCACAAAATGAACCACCACGCGGACTGGCTTGGATAGTTTCCAGTACCAGGTATCTCTCACTGCATCAAATCGTTTGTCTCTGTGTTCAGGCAGATCTGCCTGCTTGTTTTCTTTACTCATACGAATTTCCTTCTATTGAAACTTATCTGCTTTTTAATATATTTTTAAGTTTCTTAAGAAACTTAAATGGCATGCTGTTGGTAAGCCGTTCTGCTGCCCTCACCCGATTCAGAAGATGCATGCAGGCATAGGCCGTATCCGGATACAGTTCCTGAATGGTCAGTTCCACATAGAGCCGTCCGGTTCCCTCCACGAGACCGGAGATCACAATCTGCGGATCCGTGGTCGTATACAGGATTCCCTGCTGCTCCAGTTCCCGTCCATTATGGCTCCAGCCTGGATTGTAACTGCCACCCAGTTCTCCCAGAATACGCTTTATCTTTACCAGACAGGGCGTCTCTGCCGGATCAAGTCTCAGTCCGCGGATATCCGCCGGAAGCAGAAGCTCCAGCCGGACATTCCCTTCCTTGTCGGCTTCCGTCTCCACCCAGTAACTGGTGCCTTCCGAAAATCCGCTGCCACAGTCAGGATAAATCTGAATCCGGTTCTTCTTCACCTGACGTAACAGTTCTTCCCGCGTAATCGTCCGTCCTGCCGTATGGAGATACTGTGCCCCGATAGTCACCGTTCCATCCAGGAGCCACAACTGGAAATGATGTTCCATCTCTGTAAAGACCGCTTCTTCCGCCTCAGAGATTCCCATCTGCGCCATAAGTCCCAGATGCTTTACATCTTCCCGGCTGTTAAGATAAAGAGAGACTGCTCTCCAGATCAGATATTCCACCGGCACCTGTACCGGGAATGTCCACTCATAATCAATGATCTGGGTACCATCCTTTGTCGCCATGAGATTTCCGAAAATCCAGTCCAGATTATTGATGGATGCACCACTGTATGCTTTTGTAAAGTCAGGGTTACCGAACATCTCTATGAATTCCTGGCTTTTTGCAAATGGTTTTATTTCTTTTGCAAGTGCCGCTGTCAGAAGTTTCCGGTAACGCTGCAGCTCTGCTGCAAGCCCTGCATAATCTTTTTCCTGCCGCTTTTCATCCAGCAGCTCCTCAAAGGTCCGCCCATGCAGGAATTCAAAATAGGCTGCACCATCTTTTAATTCACATCGGTTGGCGCGAAGTCCCGCCTCCCGGTACTGCACATCCAGCACCTCTTCCCAGTGTTTTAGTTCCTTCACATGGGAAACTGCCTCTGCAGACACCGGCACCTTCCGTACCTGCCGATGAGCAGCATCTCCCAGAATATCCGTCCGAATCATGAACCGCTCTGCACGGTCATTGGAATATTTTACATAGACCGGACAGTCCTTTCTTTCCGGTCCTGCAATCATCAGATAGGTATTGGAAAACTCCGGGAACCTGCCATCCTTGATCAGTTCATCATAGACTTGTTCCTCATCAAAGAGTACCATGCGTTCCCCTTCAAAATTCCGGAGATTCTGATTTAATTCCCCTTTCTTCGGAAGCCACTGATCTGAATAGATGCTCATAGGAAACCATCGTTCCGGGTAGGGATAATAAAATTGATAATCCGTAAGACCGCTGTCAGTCAGAATCGTTTCCAGCTCCCGCTTTGAAAAAGAAGTGGCTTTTCCTTCCAGACTGTCAAAATACTGACCTGTATGGGGTTCCTTTGCCCCGGCCCAGTATTTGAGACCAAACCGGTTGTCTGCCGCCAGCACCAGATGACCGTCCGGCTTCAGATGCTGTTTCAGAATGTTCAGCGCCTGTTGTTCCGGATATTCTCCAGTAAAATACCGATGTGCTTCCGTCAGCACACCCGGAGCCACAATCCAATCGAATTTTGGAAGAGTTTCCAGCGTTGTCCACATACTTCCGCCAAATACGGAGATGTTATCCACTGTCTGCCACCGTTCTGCCAACAGTCTGCACCGGCTCACACTTTCCTCCAGACAGATGACTTTCTCTGCCTTCTTTGCAAGTCCCCCCGTCAGCTGTCCGCTGTCGGCGCCAAATTCCAGCACTGTATCTGTCATTTTCACCGGCAGCCATTCTGTCAGATTTCCGCGAAGATGAGATAAATGATAAAGAACAGGGAAAGACGGTGCCTGTGCCCTCTTACAGTCAAAGCCTTCCTCCAGCAGCTGCTCCACCAGAAGATCTTCCGGGCGTGGCTGCTGCAGTAAAGCAGTCTCCTCATCATATGTCACTGTTACATGGCCAAACTGTTCCTGCATATGCATTCCTTCCTGCCTGCTGCAAAAATTTTTCCGAATCAGCCCTGGCGCTCTGCCGGGTTCTCCACGGTAATTACGGAGTTCATATCATAAAAGCCAACCGTATCCTTATCAGAAAGTACGGTCATTCCCACCAGATCATAGAGTCTGTGGTACACTTTAAATTCATCTCCCACATATCCGGTACATCCAAGGGAAATGAGATAATCTCCACCCTGCAGGTCAATCCGCTGGGTATAGGTGACGATTCTTGTCTCTCCCGCTTCCACGGTTCCGGTCTCCACACGCTCAAACATAGTGTTGGTTCCCGTAATATCCGTTCCTTGCTTGTTCCGGATGGTAATAGTGAAGATAGGATTCTTCACCTGACTGTGGAACGTAAGCTTCGCCTTGACCTGACAGGTGGAACCCTTCTCAATAATACTGGAATATTGTCCATATTGGTCAATGATGGCAAAATCCACAATCTCCGCCTGCTTCTCGCCATAGTCCAGAAGCTTCGGATTCGTTTCAAAATGGTCTTTCCATGCTTTTCCGTCTGCCGTGTGCTCCACAATATCACTTTTCTCGCAGACATCTTCCAGTGTTTCCTCATCCAGCTGATGCACCAGAAGCTTCTTATACATATTGACCATGTCCTTCGGTGTTCCCTCTGCCAGCTTCACGCCCTTGTTCAGCAGAATCACACGGTCACAGTATTTTGCAATGCTGGTCAGATCATGGCTGACGAACAGAATGGTCTTACCAAGCTTTTTGAACTCTTCAAATTTATGATAACACTTTGCCTGGAAGAACACGTCTCCCACAGACAGAGCCTCATCTACAATAAGGATCTCCGGGTCAATGTTGATGGCCACGGCAAAAGCCAGCCGCACAAACATACCGCTGGAATAGGTCTTCACCGGCTGATGGATAAATTCTCCGATATCTGCAAAATCCAGTATATCCTGCAGACGTTCATTGATCTCCTCCTCGGAAAATCCCAGCATGGTACCATTTAAGTACACATTCTCAAGCCCGGTGTATTCCATATTAAATCCGGCTCCCAGTTCCAGAAGGGCAGAGATTCTTCCATTAATCTCCATCATGCCGCTGGTGGCGCTTAAAACACCGGTGATAATCTTCAGAATCGTAGATTTACCGGATCCATTGACACCGATAATTCCCACCGTCTCGCCCTGATGAATCTCCATGCTCACATCCCGGAGGGCATAATGCTCCGTATAGCATTTCTTCTTCGTAAGTCCCAGGGAATCCTTCAGGCGGTCTCTGTTCCGGCCATATAATTTATAAATTTTAGTAATATGCTCAAGTTTAATTGCTTCGCTGCTCATAGTTCTCCTTTACAGTACGTCTGCAAAATGCACTTTCAGTTTCCGGAACACATGACTTCCCAGCAGCCATACCAGAATGGTCACTGCCCAGAAATAAATATTCATCCAGCCAAGGCTTGCCACAGAACCGGTCTGAAACAGTACCGCACGATAGCCATAGACGATATAGCAGAGGGGATTCAGCTTCAGCACCATAAGAATCGGATATTTTGCAAGCAAATCTTCCAGACTCCACATAATCGGTGTCATCCAGATGCCGACCTGCAGAAAAATATTGATAATCTGGGTCAGATCCCGGAAGAAAATCACCAGAGAACTGGTCAGCATGCAGACTCCGGTCACAAAGATCAGAAGACATGCACTGAAGTACACGACCCACAGCGTGTGCAGTCCCGGATAATAGCCATACAGTGCAAATAAAAACAACATGAACAGCACAAAAAATACATGAATAAACAGTGCTGCAATCGTCTTCACCAACGGCAGAATGTCAATGTTGAAGACCACTTTCTTTACCAGATAATTATATTCCAGAAGCGCATTGGTTCCGTTGCTTAAGCTCTCGGAAAAATAGAACCACGGCACAATACCGCTGACCAGCCAGAGCACAAAGGGAACGCTGATTCCCTGCTTTAACTCTGCCGTCGCATTGTTTAAACCGATCTGGAATACAAACCAGTACACCAGTACAATGATGACCGGCTGTACCATTGCCCACAGAACGCCAAAATAAGAGCCGGCGTAACGGGTCTTAAAATCATTTCTGGCAAGCTTCCAGATCAGTTTCCGGCTCGCCCAAAAATCTTTCCACATACGGACCATAGGGTCTCTCCTTATTTCTTCAGTTCTTTAATGCCGCCCCACTTCTGATCCTTCTCAGAAATCGTCAGCTCCATACCTTCCGGGATCGGCCATTCTACTCCGATATCCGGGTCGTTCCATGCCAGGCCGCCCTCATCATTCGGATGATAGAAATCGGTACATTTATAAGCGAACTCTGCGTAATCAGACAGTACGATGAATCCGTGTGCAAAATTTTTCGGAATAAAGAACTGCTTTTTATTCTCTGCAGAAAGCAGTACACCGAACCATTTTCCGTAGGTCTTAGAACCCGGACGCAGGTCAACAGCTACGTCAAATACTTCTCCACTTACCACGCGGACCAGCTTATCCTGGGGATAATGGATCTGAAAATGCAGACCTCTTAACACACCCTTCTTGGATGCGGACTGGTTGTCCTGTACAAACTCCATATCAATGCCTGCTGCCTTATAATCATTATAATTATAGGTTTCCATAAAATATCCGCGCTCGTCTCCGAATACAGTCGGTGTAATGATCTTCAATCCTTCAATATCACAGGTTTCTACAGTAATCTTTCCCATTTCTTTTCTCCATCCTTCTTTAAAATCTGATAAAACCCCGGAACTTCGCAGGTATGCGCTCTTCCGGGGCCTGAATTTTTCATTTACAGCCCTTCGGCTACTTCCGTCAGATAACGGCCATAAGCGGTCTTCATCAGCGGCTCTGCCAGCTTCAGCAGCTGTTCTTTATCAATAAATCCTCTCCGGAACGCAATTTCCTCGATGCAGGAAATGTAGAGTCCCTGGCGTTTCTGGAATGCTGCCACAAAGTCAGCCGCATCCAGAAGTGCATCATGATTACCCGTATCCAGCCATGCAAATCCTCTGCCCAGTGTCTCCACATGAAGGGTTCCTCTGCGCAAATACTCGTTGTTGATGCTGGTAATCTCAATCTCGCCTCTCGCAGACGGTTTTACGTTCTTTGCTATCTCCACTACATCATTGTCATAGAAATAGAGTCCCGGTACCGCATAATTTGACTTCGGATGCTCCGGTTTCTCCTCGATGGAGATCGCCATGCCATTTTCGTCAAACTCAACCACACCGTACTCTCTCGGATCTCTTACGTAGTAACCGAAGATGGTGGCTCCGCTCTCCTGGGCTGCTACTCTTCTGAGAACCTGAGAGAAACTCTGTCCGTAGAAGATATTATCGCCAAGAATCAGTGCTACGCTGTCTTTCCCGATAAAATCTGCGCCGATGATAAAGGCATCGGCCAATCCTCTTGGCTGCTCCTGCACCGCATACTCAAAACGCATGCCCAGCTGACTTCCGTCTCCTAAAAGCTCTTCAAATACCGGAAGATCTCTCGGTGTGGAGATGATCAGCACCTCCCGGATTCCTGCCAGCATAAGAATGGACAGCGGATAGTAGATCATCGGTTTGTCATATACCGGCATAATCTGCTTGGACACTGCCTTGGTCAGCGGATACAGTCGGGTTCCTGATCCTCCTGCTAAAATAATTCCTTTCATTGCATCTCATCCCCCTTTTCCATAGTGCGAAGCAGAAGATCACAGTCCGTCAGAAAATTCCTTGCAAACAGGAAATTCATCTGACCGTCAATTTCTTTTGCCTCATATAACCGGACAGATTCATTGTCCGGCATCTCCGACCGCTGATAGGTGTTGATCGGAGTAAAATCCTCTTTATAATCGTTGTAATAGACACTGGCACCCTGATAGCTCTCTCCTACACAGGCATAGTCACTGCTCACATAGAGCCGCCATCCATAGTCGGTCTGTTCACAGGAAGCCATCTCGTTGTCCGCCACATTGGGCAGGAGTACGATCGGATCACTCCAGCTTCCGCCCTGATCATCAGACGTCATGACACAGATCTTAGAAGAACCTTTATCATAATCTTCCATCTCAAAGAAATAGTAGAGTGTCCCGTCAAGATACCGGATATCTCCGTCTTCCAGATTCTGCTTTTCACTGATGACAGTGGTCAGCGGTTCCCAGCTCTTCAGGTCTGCGGAGCTGTAGAGCTGTACAGAATAGATTCCGTTGTCCCCGTCCGGTGACGGATTGTTGATCGTTCCGTCAATCTCTGTATTGGTGAGGAGCCAGCCATCTTCCATCTTCACCAGAATCGGATCAATAGCCAGCGTATCGGTGGTCACCGCAATCCGGTCTTCCACCAGCTGAAAATCAGCGGTCAGCTCCAGAATATGGGTTTCATCCGCATGATTACTGTAAGCGATGAACCAGTGATCTTCCGGCCCTCTCGACTCCACATCATCTTCCATCACATACATCCAGGAAGCAGCCAGCCCGTCATAGGAAGCCACCGTCTTTCCTTCCAGATCCAGAATCCGGATTCCTTCATCCACGCTGGTGATAATGTGATCACCGATGAATTTGGCATCCGCATTGTGGTACTGATTCAGCGTAAATCCATTCTGGGAAATACCGGTCTTTCCAAATACCAGAGCCAGCGCTGCGAGCAACACTCCCAGCGCCGGTACCAGCCAGTTTTTATTTATTTTTGTACATTTCTTCATAGTATTTCTGATAGTCACCGCTGGTCACATTCTTCATCCAGTCCTCATGCTCGAAGAACCACTGAATGGTCTTCTTGATGCCCTCGGCGAACATGGTCTCCGGATACCATCCGATCTCTGCTTTGATCTTGTCCGGTGCAATGGCATAACGACGGTCATGTCCCTTACGGTCAGTTACGTAGGTAATCAGCTTCTCGCTTACCAGTGCTTTTCTCGGATCACTGTCCGGAAGCATCTCCTGCAGAGTATCCAGAATAATATGAATGATCTCAATGTTCTGCTTCTCGTTGTGTCCGCCGATGTTGTAACGCTCGCCCAGTTTTCCTTTTTCCTGAACCATGTCGATTGCCTTTGCATGGTCATCTACATAGAGCCAGTCACGAACATTCTTACCATCACCATATACCGGCAGCGCTTTGCCCTGCAGTGCGTTGTTGATTACCAGCGGAATCAGTTTCTCCGGGAACTGATACGGGCCATAGTTGTTGCTGCAGCTGGTAATGTTGCACGGGAATTTATAAGTATCAAAATATGCCTTGGTCAGCATGTCTCCACTTGCCTTGCTTGCAGAATAGGGGCTGTGGGGGGAGAACGGAGTTGTCTCATAGAAATAGTTATCTCCGTCGTCCAGAGAACCGTATACTTCGTCAGTGGAAACATACAGGAATTTCTTATTCTCCTTAAAGCTTCCGTCCGGCAGCTCCCATGCTGCTTTTGCTGCATTCAGCATGACCAGAGTACCCAGTACATTGGTCTTAACAAATACTTCCGGATTCTTGATACTGCGGTCTACATGGCTCTCTGCTGCGAAATGAACCACGCGGTCAATATCATTCTCCTCGAAAATTTTGGTAATTGCCTCGCTGTCACAGATGTCTGCTCTTACGAAGGTATAGTTCGGATAGTCCTCTACATCTTTTAAGTTCTCCAGATTACCTGCATAGGTCAGCACGTCCACATTGATAATACGGATCTCCTCGCCGTATTTGCGGAACATATAATGAATGTAATTGGAGCCGATAAATCCGGCACCGCCTGTTACGAGATAAGTTCTCATGAAATTTCCTCCATCATGTAAAATCTGTTTATTCTTTCTTCAGCAGCCGTCAGGGCAGAGTACTCCCTTTGATCCCACTGCATTTGGTCTGATTATAGCATGATTTTCCCTGTCTGTCACTGTTTTTCATAAAAAACACAGCCCCTGGTCAGTTCCTGCTCCCCATCGCAGTGAATCAGATAATCTTCTGCATCCAGAAACACAGATCCTCCACTGATTCGTACCAGCGCCTCTGCCTCCAGTGCATCGTCTCCGGCTGCCACAGAAAGAGTTCCGGAACTCATGGAAAAATTGTTTTTCACGTGGATTCCGTCCTGATACATCCCTCTTCTTTTGTTCATGACTCTTCTCTCTTTAATTTCTTTTCTATTACAATATTATCAATCATACAGAAGCTTTGTAAAGCCTTTATAAAGCGTTTACTTTTTTTCGTGACCATGCTATATTTTTTGTAACTATTTAGATTATGAGGATTTATTTTATGAAATCATTTTATACACGGCTTCTGCGTCTGATTGACCGTCTCTATCCGGTTTTTTTCGCATTTCTGGCACTGATGACCGCCTTTCTTTGCTTCCGCTGTCTTGGTATCAAGGCAATTGACTCCTGGGACGAGGCCCGCCATGGTATTTCCGCCTATGAAATGTTGAAGAATGGAAATTTTCTGGTAAATACCTATCTGAATGAACCCGATTACTGGAATGTGAAACCTCCCGTTTCTTTCTGGAGCATTATGGCTGGTTTCACCCTGTTTGGCTATACATCAGTGGGGCTCCGGTTCTTCTCTGCCCTTGCCTATCTGATTACCACGGTCGTGACCGGACTCTTTGCCCGCAGATATGGAAAGCTCACCTCTCTGCTGGTTATGGCATTCCTGTGCGCCAACTATTTTCCCTTTAAGGCGCATCTGGTCCGCGCCGGAGACGCAGACAGCCTCTATCTTCTGTTCTTCACGCTGGCCATGCTGGCCATGTTAAAGATCCGTGAAAACGGACGTATGCTTTATGTATGCGGCTTGTGTTTTTCTCTTGCGTTTCTGACCAAGAGTTTCCACGCAGGCATGATCGCTGCCATCGGCGGACTCTTTCTTCTGCTGACCGGAGAATTAAGAAAAATGAAGCCGGGAAGATTTCTTCTCTTCCTTGGCTCCGCCCTGCTGCCTGCTGCCCTGTGGGCAGTCTGCCGTTTTCAGTACGACGGCTTTACCTTCTTCCGGAATATGTACGAAGCCGACATCGCAGGACGAACTGCTGCCGGAGGACTGGAAGGCCATGGATTTCCATTTTCTTTCTACTGGACCTCCATCTTCTGGAACTTTGACTATATCTACGGCTGGCTGACCCTGCTTGTGATTGTGGGACTGATCTGCCTGTGGATCCGGCCATTCCGCGTGAAAGATTTTCCCCTTTCCAACATGGATCTCACCGGACTGCTTCTGTGGTTTCTGGTGCCGTTTCTTGGATTTTCCGCCGTGTCCACCAAGCTCATGTGGTATGTCTACCCCTGTATCGTACCCCTGTGCCTGTTGGCCGCTATTTTTCTGAGTGCCTTTCTCCAGAACAAAAAACTGCCCTGGTTTATTCTCTGCCTCGGTCTGTGCGTGACCGCTGTCGGAACTGGATGGTTTATTCGGAACAATTACATGGACAACGTCCGCGGTGCCAGAAGCAACGACCTGCAGACCTTTGTCATGGAACAGTTTGACCGGAACGGGCTTCACACCGGCTCAACCGTTTATCTCGATGCCTATGACCCATTCCTCTATGCCAACACAACCAAATGGGAGCAGAACATGCAGCTCCTCGGCATGATGGAAGGCGATCTCACCTGCCAGGATGGCGGCACAGAAGGCTTCCTTGCTGATTCCGATGATGCGCTTCTCATTCTGTCGGTACCCTTCCTTGCAGATCATCCGGAACTGAAAAACTGTCAGATACTGGCGGATAACGGGCAGTATCTGTTGTTAGCAAAATAAAAAAGAAAACCGCCCTGTTCAGAACATTTGCTCTAGACAGGGCGGTCTTTTTACATCAGAAATTCAATTAACATTTGCAATCGAAAGTTGTACACTCCGTATTCTTGCAGCTGCAGGCGTTGCTTCCGCTTACGCGCACCTGATCAGCCGCACACTTACAGGCATGGTTGTAGCAGCAGGATTCCGCATCGCAGGAAATCTCGGTGGGTTTACTGGGAATGCTGTCCGCATTGCTGGCGCCGTCGTATTTGCGCTCGCGGAAGCTCTCGCAGCTGGTCTCATCCACTACCTTCGCATTTTTTCCACCCACATGAATGTTGTCCTTGCAGCAGGAATCATCCTTATTGTAGGTACAGTTTACAACAGAACAGTCTAATCTTGTCATGGTTTTCCCTCCTTTTGATGATTACCACCTTAGTATGGGAAAAACCGTTTAAAATTATTCTTTCATCCTATCCATATCTTCCAACAAATCTTTTAATATATTCTCCTGATACCCCGCTCTTTTCTTCTTTCTTACCTCTTTTGCTGTCTCCCGAAGGACGGGATTCTCAACAGTCTCCAACTTTTTCATGGATAAGTTTCCAATTTTTTCCTCCGAAATACTTTTCACGTAATCCTCCGCTGACATTCTCCACACACGAATCCGGTCCCCATATTTTCTCCATAGTCTGTCGGCGATTCGAATCCCCTCCGGATCAGTATCACCGCTATAGTAGATTTCCACTCCGCTATCCAGCAAAAAGGGCATCAGTTTCACGGCGGCACTCCGTAGCTGACCGGAAGTACATAGTAACGCTACATTCTTTTGTTCCAGATGCTTCAACAGATAACTGAACACCATTTCATTTTCTACAATGTAAACCTTATCCCCTGTCGATTGCACCGCTGTCAGCTCCTGCAGATTTTCCATGGTAACCGCACAGGGCTCCTGCCTCTTGCAAAAGGCATCGTATGCCGGGTGCCAGTCATCGCCAATCTGTAATCGCAATCCATAGATATGCACGATAGAGGAAATATTATCCGGTACAATTCCGTTGGACAGCAATAATTCTCTCCACTGATGGGCATTCTCCGGATAATCTGTCCTCGCAGCATAGCACATTCCATGGACTAATAATTGCCCCGCAGTCGTTCCCTGATCAAAGTAGTGAGGATTGCCGGATATTTCCGCGGAAAATACTGCCAGCGGATATTCCTCTTCATTCTTTTGAATATCTTCCAGCAAAAGGTGCGCTTTTCCTACGTTTTTCAGCAGTTTTTCTGTCTTTTCTCTGTCCTTTCCATATTCTCTGATTACTGTCTGATAGCCATATTTTTTTTGATAAAACATCTCCTGCAGCCAGGAAACAGCAACAGAATCCGAACCTGCGCACTCTGTCAGATAGTCTTCCACATTTTCAAAAAATTCCTCCTTTTCCCGCTCTTTCTCCCTTTGTTTTTCCTGCGTGGTTATCATTTTTCTACCGAAATACGCTTCCAGTATTTCTTCAAAATTCACAGGAGCAAATTTTGTACATTGCAGTCCTTTTTCAAAATCCGCAAAAGGAAACCGTATGGTATCTTCATAAAATGCCTTTCCAAGTATCCCGCCGATGGCTCTCCGTTCTTCTTCAGAAGTATGTTTCAGTGTAATGACCCCTGTTACTCTTCCGTAGGTTTTCCATTTCTTTTCAAATTCCGAAAAGCACCTTCGATACGCCGGATTATCTTTAAAATATGCTGCACATGCTTCATTATTGTTCATCCAGAATCCTCTCATGTCCGTTCCATGTATACCGGATCACCGTTACCACCTGGGAGTTCTCCGGGCGGTGTAGTTCCGCGATCCGAAGTCCTTTGACTGTCTCAAAGCATCCCCACAGAGCCTGGGAATTCATGATGTAATCGAAATCCAGCTTATGGACCAGTTCAAACATACTTTTAATATTCTTGTCATCGACACCGGCAAATGCCTCATCCAGTGCAATAATCCTGGGGTGATCTTTATTATCCGCCTTTTTATACTGTGCGTTTACTGCTCCGAACAGCGGCACATACATTGCCATTGCTTTTTCGCCTCCGCTGAACCGGTTAAATGCAGCATTGGTCAATGGCTTCTTCGTCTCTTCGCCACGCCGGAAAAACATCTGGAATTCAAACCATTTCCGGTAATCCAGGGCGTCTCTTACCAGCTCCATGTAATTGATAATCGTTCCCGTCTCTTCCAGTTTTGCCTTTTCCGCACGTATTTTACTGCGGAAATGACCTGCTACTTTTTCAATATCATCCGGGGTAAGCAGCTCCCGGTCGCGTAAAAGGATCTGCTCCAGATCCGCTGTATCCAGTTCTTTGTCATTGTCGGCTTTGCAGGGTTTCCATTCCAGCGAAAAACGAAGTCCCATGGACGTATCGATCTCCTGCATGAGCTTTGACATGTCTTTTGCCCACATTCTGCTCTCCGCTATGCGGTCCGTAAGCTGCTGACTGATCGTCTGGGATAAGATATCTTCGAAAAGCTCCCGATCCTTTTTCTGTATCAGCAGTTCTGTCTCTTCGATAGCAGTCTTCAGAATATTGTAAAATTCTTCCAGATATACCCTTTTTCCGTTCCAGGTAGAGAGAATACGTACTCTCTTACGCACAGCATCTATATCCCCCGTATCACCGAAGCATTCTTCCATGGCAGTTCCGTAGCTTGCAAGGCTTCCGTTATGCTTCAGATATACGGTATGCAGCGCCTGGAGCAGTTCCCCAGGTTCCCGGTTCTTATCGCTTTCCCTCAGTATCTTTACAGCTTCCCTAGCACATTCATAGACTGTCCGCTCTTCCCGGTTCAAAATCAGTTTCAGATCCAGTTCCTCTTCAAAATAGTTTCTAAGTGCAGTTTCTTCTATAATGAGCTGTTGCAGTTTTTCTTTTTGTTCCGGCAGTTCTTTCTGTAGTGTCTGTAATCTCTCCTTAAGGGTAGCACCCAGAAGCTTCAGATTCTCCAGCTCCTTGTCGATCTGTTCCAGTTCTTGCTTCACCTGTTTCAGCCTGTTTGCCTTTTTCAACAGTTCCGGGCTTCTCAGATACTCTTCCAGCTGGCGGATCTGAATCTCACAGGCTTTTGCGCGGATACTGTAAGTCCTTTTTTCTGTAAAGGCTTCTTCCAGATCCTCCTGGCATTGTTCTATTCGTTCTTTTCTGTCCAGGCGGCTGATCTGTTCTGTCTGTATATACAGCAGTTCCTGTCTTGCGCTCTGCCATATTTTTCCATATTCTTCCGCCGCGCCGCAGGCTTCCTCATAAGCCTCTGTCGTTCTTCCATAGGGCAGCATTTTACAAATTTTCAATACTTCCTGATACTGCCGGTTCTTCTGTTCGGAAAGCCTGTGCTCCTGATCCTGCTGTTGCAGATATTCATTTTCCAGCGTCTCCAGAATACGTTCCAGATCCCGTTTTTCCGACAACGCGATCTGAACCTCCGAAAAATCAGGGATCTCCTGATATTCCGCCTGTAATCTGTCCATCCGTTCCTGTAGTTGCGCAATTTCGGCATCCCACTCCACTATGGTTTTGCTGATGCTTTTCAACTGTTCCTGTAGTTCCCGGATTTTTTGTTCTTTTCTCCGTTTTCTTGCCAGATAGCCCACATATTCTGCTGCCCACTTATCCGCTTTACCGGCCAAGATTCCCTGTCGGAAACTGCCGTCTGCGCCGAAACAGATTCCCTGTGTCTTTCCTTCCTCTTCATAAATATTACTGAGAATTTCCAATACCGAAGTTCTTAATTTCTGTGGCAGATCATCACTTACTGTCAATTTGGAGAAATGGCTGTTACCCTGTCCGTCTGCCTGTAGAACAGCATCCAGAAATTCCGGATAATCTGCTTTTATTCTCGCAAAATCTTCCCTTGTCACCACCAGGGCATCCAGCATTCCGGACATCTGTAATTGTGCCTCTAGCCTTGCACAGGCTGCCTCATCCAACTCCTTTGTGAATTCTACTGTTCTGTAAAACGGAATAGCTGTGATTCCCGCCTGTGCCAGGGAGGCCCTGGATTTTTCGACTGCCTCATCCCGTTCCGGCTCCAGTTCCTGCTGCTCCTGCACTTTCTTCAACTGTTCCCGGACTTCTTTCAGAATTTCTTCCTGAATCTCCCTCTGATACTGTTTATCATTCTTTTCGTCTGTAAGTTTCTGACGCTGCCTTTCATAATCTGCACGGAAATCCCTCTGTATCTCCACGCCATCCGCTACAGTCTCGTATTGTCTTGCTTTCTGTTCCGCCTGCAGGAGGATCTCACGTTCCGGATGCCATTCCCCGGAGGTCTCCGCTCTGTGAAAGACTTCCGTGATCCATGCATCGATTCTGTCCAACACCTGTTCCGCTGCCATCTCCAGCTGCTGTTCTTCCTCCGCTTTTTTCTTCTTCGTCTCTTCCAGAAGACTGGCAGCTTCCTCGTACTGTCCTAAGATCAGCTCATATTGTCCGAGAACTGTTCTTCCTGCTGTCAGTTGATTTTTCCATATTTGCAGATGCTCTGCGATCTCATCTCTTTCTTCGTATTGTTCCAGACTGATTTTCTCTTTCGCCTTCTCATGATGTTCCCATTGCAGAATCTCCTGTTGTTCTTCCAGTTCTTCCTGCTTTTCCTTCAAGTTATCCCGACGAAGTTCCAGCTGTTCCTCCAGCTTTTTCAGAGTCATCTCTTCATCCCGGATCCGCGCCCTGCCATCCTCGATTTTTTTCTCCCAGCGTTGTTCTCCTTCCGTAGCCTCCAGATACTCTGCCTTTAATTTCTCCAGTTTCCGGTCCGCGTCCTCGAGTTCCGGATCCAGAAGTGCATTGCGCTCCGTTTCTTTCAGTTTTTTCTCTGCTGAAAGCCTATCCGTATTCTGTGTCGCCCGGGTCTGCTCTTCCTGCGCCTCGTTCTGCCGCTGTTCCTTCTCAGCCAGTGCTGCCTGTTCCTTCTCCACTTCCTGCTTCTTATTCAGGTAGCCCAGAGCCTTTTTTGCCAGCATGTACTGGTTGTAACGGGTATATTCATTCCGGATGATCTTCACATCATCGAAGGCGCGTTTAAGCATCTCCAGACTATCCTGTATCTCATCCATCTTTTCCATGGCATCTACCATAGGCCGCAGATCCTCGTCCGTCAAAGTCTGCAGGGAATCATTCAGAATGTCATACACTTTGGTGGGTTTGAACTCTTTGGAAAGCTTGGGAGCCCGCACCTTCACCAGCAGTTTAATAAACTGTTCATACTGTTCTTCTTTTCGGAAGCCGAAAATATACTGATTGACATGCTTCTTGTATTCCGACGGACTGTCCGTAAAGAAATTATCTTCGCCCAGTTCTGCTTTCATCTCCCGCTTATCCCGGGGAATTTTGTTCGACCCCACTTCCTTATACAGCCACAGATCATATCCCACTCTGCGCCCGTCCAGAATCACAAAGCCCCAGAAATCCATCGGCTTCCCACGCTTTGCTTTTTGTCCGATTCCAATTGTGCGATACTCTCCAGAGTCCTCTTTCCGCAATTCCAGAAACAGATAACCAGTAGACTCCTCCTTGCCCTCTTCTCCCAGAAAATAGTATTCCATCCGACGGTCACTGGAGCCAAAGGGATCCAGACGGCTGGGTGTACGGTCTCCGTCCAGCACAAACGGAATAAAACTCTGTGTCGTGATCGATTTTCCAGAACCGTTCTGTCCACGCAAAAGCAGTTTTCCATCCTCGAATTCAAAGTCCTCTTCATCGTATAACCAAAAATTCACAAACCCGATCCGGTTCATTTTCCAACGTTCGTTCATTTTTCTCCGTCTCCTTTGTAATCAGAAGGATACTGTCCCGCCAGCCTGCCCACAGCGGGCAATACAATGATCCATTCCTCCTCGCTGCGTACCATCATCCAGTCCGTCATATATTTTAAAACAGTTTCCACAAGCCTGTCATTGTCCATTTCACCATATTCCTTGCTCCATGCATTCTTCCACTTGTTTCTACAGTTTATGACGATCGTGGAAAACGCCTGTCTTGTCATAACAATACATTCATCTTCCTGTAGTTTTGTTTTTCCCTCTGCCAACTGTCTCTGTATCTCTCTACAGACGATCAGAACACTTTCCGAGATCTGGGCATCCCGGGGATGTATGGTTCCGTAACAGTCATCTGCATCCAGTGTAAGAAAGGCCGCATTACGATAAATGTCCAGATTACCACCTATATTTTCCCGCAAATATCTGCCGACCCACTGCCTCTGGTTTTTCAGATATAATGCATCAGCATCCTCTGTACTGTCCCAATAAAGCGCCGGGCAGACTGCCAGCTGTCTGTATACACGGTTAATACGCCTGGATCCTCTGTTTTCTTCAAATTCTTCGAAATCTGTCTTTTCAAAATCCTTCCAGGATTCATATCCGGAAATATCTGTGGTAAAACTGCTGGTAAAATATTTCGAATAGCCTGTATTTTCATACAGTACTTCCTGTCCTGTTTCCCGACTGAAAAATTCACTTTTTCCTTCATACACTCTGAGCATCTGCAGCCGTTCCATATATTGCAATACCCGCACCAGTGATTTTCTCTGTGTAAAGGAAGTCCAGTCCACCGACATGTAATTTTTCAGCTGCGTCTCTACATAGCCGATCAATTCCGACAGCAGAAACTGTTTTCCCTCCTCGGCATCCTCCAGATACATCAACACCACACATAGTATGCAGTAATCCCGGATGTCCGTAAATTCACTGATTCCCATAAATGCTTCCGCATGTGCCGGTCTCTTTTCCAGTTTTAGCAGCTTCTCTGTATGTATCAGCTTCCATCCCAATTGTTCCCTGATAAATCGCTGAAAATTCGGAATATCCCGCTTTACTTTATAGAAAGTCTCTTTGTCACTGTCCCGGCAGATCCAGAATTTTTCCATTAGTGTTCTGATTTCATTCATATTTATTTAAACTCCAATATATAATCTGGCATTTTCAAATCGCCATCCTCGCATTTCAGGACACAGCTTCCTTCCTTTTTCCTCAGGTAATACTCCTGTCCGTATTCCGTCCGGCCTGTCTTTTCCGAGCTCATATTGGCCTGCGCAATCCACTGCAGGAAAATAGCCCTTGTGTCTTCGGAAATCACTTCGTCAATCTCTGCAAACCGGATCTTTTGCTCCCTGATATACCGGAGTACTACTTCTTTCTGCTTCTGTGCCCGACGCAGATAGCTTTCCCGCTGTGCCATTTTTTCCAATGATTTATCAGCAAAACCGGTTCTGTCTTTTCTCTCACGATACCCTCTTGTGTGAGGTTTCAGTAAAAACATTGCCGGATCTTCCTGATAAACACTGTTATTAATACTATCCTCTTCTCTCGGCAGATTGGTCTTATAATGTTCGATCTGCTGCACCCCGAAGACATGGGACGATAATTTATGGGCCTCCTCCAGATCCTCACATTTTAAAAAGAGTTCCAGAAATTTTTTATAATCATCCTTTCTGCTGATGCCCCAGTTCTGGATCTGTACGATCAGGGCTGCATTTTGAATAATATTCCGTATGATATCATTGGTGATTTTCAATACTTTTTTTGCTTCGCATTCCTGGCCCTGCCCGTCCACAAACCAGTTTTTCAGGGAATACCATTTTCCGTATACATTTTCCCGGATACTTGGCTCCGCATTTCCATGTATTTCCAACAGTGCATGTGGAATATCCAGTTCACTCGCTACGACCCGTTCCAGAATCGTATGCTCCATACGCTCCGTATTTTTTTCCAATAGCCGTTCCATCCGTTTGGAGTGCCGCTGCAATTCCTGCACAAATTCATTCAAATATTTAATAAATTTGTCCTTATGAACCATGAATTCCACGGATTTCATTAATTTCTCCGTTTTTCCGGAATAAAAATCCCGCAGATAGTCCTGATAGTTCTGGTTGAGTCGTTTAAAATCTTCCTGCAACGTATGCCACCATTCGTTCACTGTGCGAAGCTCTGCATTCTCCATGTTCTCCGTCTCATCCAGATTTCTCTCCAGACGGGTAAAAAAGTTCGTTGACAAATTGCCCGATTCCAGAAATAGATTTTCCAGACGTACTGTCAGGCGCTCGATCTCCACAGCGTATTCCGACATGGTATAGCGATATTGCTTATTTTTATAGTCCGCTATCGTGTACACTTTTCCCGGATCCTGTATCGGCGTAAGATTTTTCCACTTTACAAGTGTTTCCAGGTCCAGAACCAACTGTTCCATGGAATACATTTCAAATGCTTCATCCTCTTTTAAGATCCTGAAAATATTTTCTTTATATAGCTGAAAATGCATCTTTTCATATTCCCGGTAAAAGCATCTCATAATTTTCCGGTATACCGGTGCATTCTGTACCGACAAATAGGAAGTTTCATTGATCTGTTCGAAATGGTCCATCCGTTTGTTCCTCTCTTAAGTATCTTATTAAGTACTATTATCTATATTTCATGTCCTGTTTTCAGTACTTAATTGTGTTCTCTAAATAAATGCAATCAGATACAATGGCAACGTCACGATCCTCTCTTCGCTTTCACCTATGTTACCATCCACAAATTTATATCCATAAGATATATCTTTGTTATTTTTCATCAACCATTTTAATGAATTTGCCCGGGTATTTCCACTCTTGACTTCAATAGGAACCACTCTCCCGTCTTTCTGAATAATAACATCGATTTCTCTTTTCGTTGTGTCATTTTTATAGAAATAGATCTGATATCCCTTCTTATAAAGAGCATCAGCTATTGAACATTCATAAATACCGCCTTTTGAGTTTCCTGCTAATGTGTTTTCCACTATGTGCTGTTTTAAAGAAAAATCCTTCATCGCCATCAGCAGTGATAAATCAGTTGTATATGCCCGGAAAAAGTCGTCTCTTGCATAATCATCCAAATCAAATCTGACATCCGTCACCAGTTTACATAATTGTATCATATCTGCCCGAAGCAGCCATTCCACACTTGAATAATATTTTTGTGCCCTTCCACCATGCTCGATTTCTTTATATTGAAATTTATGATTTTCCTTATCTAATAGCTGCTTTGCAAGTGAGAGATAACACTTCTCTGCTTTTACCTTTTCTTCAGCGGTTGCATAATGCGCTATGTCATACTGATATCCCTGCAAGAGATTTCTTTGAACCCTGTCAACTTCCCTGAAATCCTTCGTATCTATATACTTCTGTACCACTTCTGGCATACCACCTGTTGCAATATACTGTCTGTAGTAATTCATCATCTGCGAATGAATCGCCTCCGGTATCACTGTCTTTGAATGTAAATACCCACAAAGATTTCCTATCATATCTTCGGAAATGCCCATTCCCCAAAGAAATTCTTCGAAATCCATCCCATACATTCTCAGATAATCAACATACCCTACAGGATAGGAAGATGCACGTTTATAGTCGATTCCCAGAAGTGATCCTGAAGCAATGACATCATACCTGTTGTCTATTGCCCAGAACTTGAGTGATGTGATTGCCTCCTGACATTCCTGAATTTCATCCAGAAAAATCAAAGTTTTTCTCGGAACAATTTTCTTTTCCGGAAAACGGAAACGCATAGCCATAATCATATTGTCCACTGTAAGATCTCCGGCAAAAATATCCATTGCTGAAGGCATCTGCTTAAAATTAATTTCAAGCAATTCCTCAAAGTTTTCCTCTGCGAACCGTTCGATCATGTATGTTTTCCCGGTCTGTCTGGCTCCCTGAACAACCAGGCATTTTCTGTCCTTTTTATTTATCCAGTTTTTAATGTAATTTGTCGCTTTTCTTTTCAGCATAAGGCACCTCGAATCAACATTTATTATTCCATTTAATGTTATCAATCAACATTTTAGAGTTCTAAATTGTACTCATTATCAACATTTAGGATTTTTTATTATTATAATACAATTATACCCAAAAAGACAGCACCAGTCTCATTTTCTGAAACTGATGCTGTCTTCTGAATGTTCTATTTATTGGTAACTATTCATAGTCCCATTCGCAAAATCGCTGCTTCGCAGCTTTACTTTTGCTCATGCATGGCTCTGAATAATTACATTTATTTGAAATATTTCACTCCAGACTCAAAGATCTTCAGATCCTGCTCACCGTAGATATTGATAGCTACTGCGGTGCCGCGTCTCTCGGAATGTGCCATCTTACCGAAGACACGTCCGTCCGGGCTTGTGATACCTTCGATGGAAGCGTAGGAACCATTGACGTTCCATTCTTCATCCATGGTCGGGTTACCTGCCAGATCTACATACTGGGTTGCCACCTGTCCATTCGCAAACAGTTTGTCAATCCACTCCTTCGGTGCTACAAAACGTCCCTCACCATGGGATGCCGGGTTTACATAGACGCCGCCCAGCTCTGCGCCTGCCAGCCACGGGGACTTGTTGCTGACCACCTTGGTGTAGACCATCTTGGAGATATGGCGGTTAATGGTGTTGAAGGTCAGAGTCGGGGAATCCGGCTGCTGTCCGGTGATCTCACCGTAGGGAACCAGTCCCAGCTTGATCAGTGCCTGGAAACCGTTGCAGATACCCAGTGCCAGTCCGTCTCTCTCATTCAGAAGCTTTGTTACCGCTTCCTTGATCTTCTCATTTTCAAATGCGGTTGCAAAGAATTTCGCAGATCCATCCGGCTCGTCACCTGCGGAGAAGCCGCCCGGGAACATAATGATCTGTGCCTGGCTGATGGCTTTCTCGAAGGCATCCACGGATTCTTTGATGTCGCTCTCACTTAAATTCTTAAATACTTTGGTTACCACGTTGGCACCGGCACGCTCAAACGCTTTCGTACTGTCGTACTCGCAGTTGGTACCCGGGAATACCGGGATAAATACGGTCGGTTTTGCCACCTGATGTTTGCATACGTAAATGCTGTCTGCCTTGTAAACCGGTGTATCCAGTACTTCTTTATTCTTCTCTGCCACAGTCGGGAATACTTTCTCCAGTGTTCCTTTCCATGCGTCCAGTGCTTCTTCTGTACTGATAGAAACATTGCCATAGGAGAAGCCGCTTACCGTCACTTCACCGATCTCGGTATAAGTGATGGAAAGCTCGCCAACTTTGCCTGCCGGAACCTCTGCCACGATAGAACCGAATCCAGGTGCAAATGCATCTCTCGGATCCAGATTGTGCTCCAGTTTGACACCGAGTTTATTACCAAATGCCATCTTGCTGACTGCCGGAATCACACCCTTGCCATCCAGGGCATAAGCAGAAACGATCTTTCCGGCCTTTACATCCTCAAAGAACTTGCCGTACTGATCCATGATCTTTTCATAATCCGGCAGATCGTAAGCGTCTCTGTCGACTTTTAAGAGAACCAGCTTGTTACCGGCTTTCTTAAATTCCGGAGTGATAATATGTTTGTAACTTGCAATATCCACTGCAAAAGATACCAGTGTCGGCGGTACATCGATATCGTTGAAGGTGCCGGACATACTGTCTTTTCCTCCGATGGACGGCAGTCCGAATCCCAGCTGTGCGCTATAAGCACCGAGGAGTGCTGCGAAGGGCTGGCTCCAGCGATGGGGATCCTCGGTCATTCTGCGGAAGTACTCCTGGAAGGTGAAACGGATCTTGCTGTAATCACCACCGGTTGCCACGATTCTTGCCACAGACTCCAGCACTGCGTAAACAGCACCATGATACGGAGACCAGCTGGACAGATAGGGATCAAATCCATAACTCATCATCGTAACGGTATCCGTATTTCCTTTGAGTACCGGAAGTTTGGCTACCATTGCCTGGGTCTCGGTCAGCTGATATTTTCCGCCATAAGGCATCAGCACGCTGCCTGCTCCGATGGAGCCGTCGAACATCTCCACCAGGCCCTTCTGGGAGCAAACATTTAAATCTTTCAGGGTATCCAGCCATTTTTCACGGATATCACTGACTTCTTTTCTTTCAAAATATTTCTCTGTCTCGGACGGCATGTCCACTGCGACAGAAGTCTCCTGATGAGCACCGTTAGTATCGAGGAAGGCTCTGGAAATATCCACGATCTTCTTTCCTCTCCAGGTGAGCACCAGTCTCGGAGATTCGGTCACTTCCGCTACGCAGACAGATTCCAGATTCTCCTCTGCTGCATATCCCATAAATTCTTTGACGTCTTTCGGATCAACAACCACCGCCATACGCTCCTGAGATTCGGAGATGGCAAGCTCAGTTCCATCAAGACCTTCATATTTCTTCGGCACCTTGTCCAGATCTACGACCAGACCGTCTGCCAGCTCACCGATGGCTACAGACACACCGCCTGCACCGAAGTCGTTACATTTCTTAATGAGACGGGTTACTTCCGGACGGCGGAACAGTCTCTGGATCTTACGCTCCGTCGGAGCATTACCTTTCTGCACCTCAGCACCGCAGGTCTCAATGGAAGCCTCGGTATGTACTTTGGAAGAACCAGTCGCACCACCGCAGCCGTCACGTCCGGTACGGCCGCCCAGCAGGATGATGATATCTCCCGGATCAGAAGTCTCACGGATCACATCTTTTCTCGGAGCAGCACCCATAACAGCACCAATCTCCATACGTTTTGCCACATAGTTCGGATGATAAATCTCTTTTACATATCCAGTAGCCAGTCCAATCTGGTTACCATAAGAGCTGTAGCCGCTGGCTGCACCGCGCACCAGTTTTTTCTGGGGCAGTTTGCCCTTCAGAGTCTCAGATACCGGAACGGTCGGATCAGCTGCGCCGGTTACACGCATTGCCTGATATACGTAAGTACGGCCTGACAACGGGTCACGGATAGCTCCGCCAAGACAGGTAGCAGCACCACCGAAGGGCTCGATCTCTGTCGGATGGTTGTGGGTTTCATTCTTGAAATTAACCAGCCACTCCTCGGTCTCCCCATCGATTTCGACCGGAACCACGATGGAGCAGGCATTGATCTCGTCAGATTCCTCCTGATCCTTGAGTTTTCCTTCTTTTTTCAGCTTTCTCATAGCCATCAGCGCCAGATCCATAAGACAGATGAATTTGTCATCTCTTCCTTTGAAAATCTCTTTATGGTCAGCTACGTACTGCTCATAGGTTTTCTCAATGGGTGCACGATAATATCCGTCTTCGAATTTTACATCCTTAAGCTCCGTAGAGAAGGTGGTATGGCGGCAGTGATCGGACCAATACGTATCCAGCACGCGGATCTCGGTCATGGACGGATCACGGTTCTCCTCACCTCTGAAGTAGTTCTGGATATGCTGGAAATCCTTGAAGGTCATAGCCAGATTCAAGGAGCTGTAAAGTTCTTTCAGCTCTTCTTCCGGCATATTTTTAAATCCATCAAAAATCTTTACATCAGCCGGATCCTCAAATACAGTTACCAGAGTCTCCGGTTTCTCCATGACAGTTTCACGGGAATCTACCGGGTTGATACAGAATGCCTTGATGGAATCAAGCTCTGCCTCTGTCGTATTTCCTTCAATCACATAGATGACAGCGGTACGGATCACCGGCTTTTCAGCGGAATTCAAGAACTGTACGCACTGTACAGCGGAATCTGCTCTCTGGTCGAACTGTCCCGGAAGGAACTCAACACCGAATACTGCGGCTCCTTTGGCGGTCTCAAAGCTTTCCTGATAAAGAGTATCTACCGGCGGCTCTGCAAATACCGTATGGCATGCTTCTTCAAAAGTCTCATCAGAAATATTCTCTACGTCATAACGGATCAGGACACGGACACCTGTCACGGTCTGGATACCAAGATAACTTCTGATCTCCTCCTGCAGCTCTTTTGCCTTTACTGCAAACTCAGGTTTCTTTTCCACAAAGACGCGTCTTACCATGCTTCTCTACCTCCATCAGCTCATATGGTTCTATCTTACGGAGCCACAATCCTGCCCCGTTGTTCACATTGTTAAGGTTATCATATCACACTTTTTCTGATTAGTAAATTTAATATATGTTAATTATGTTATAAATTATACTAATAAATATAGGAAAACCGACAAAAGAAAAAGGATCCAGATAAATTCTGAATCCTTTAAGAGCACGAGACGGGATTCGAACCCGCGACCCTCGCCTTGGCAAGGCGATACTCCACCACTGAGCCACTCGTGCAAAATCTGTTGTGCTGTCACTGTATCAGCGACAAAACATATGATACCGGAAAACGGTACATTTGTCAACAGATATTTTTTATCTTTCAGATCTTTTCACTTTCATTCAGGATCAGCAGGCTGCCCACATACATATTGTTTGGGAAATCTTTTTCCAGAATGCTGTCCAGTTTCTGGTATTCCAGGTCAAACCACTGCTCTTCTGCGGTCACCAGCATATGTGCCAGTGCAATACCTGCATCAAAGAGATTAAAATCCTGCTGCATCTGATAGCCGATCTTTCCCGGCTTCTTCACAAACATATGAATTTTGCCATCGGTCACTACAAAACGCCAGGGCTGCAGGTTCATGGCGGAAGGAGCCACCCTTGCTGCTTCCAGAAGTTTTCGCTGCACTTTACCAAAATTTCCATGGACTTTCACAAACCGATTCAGTTCCATCCGCTTGAATGCTTCCCGATCCCGCTCCAATGGTTCTGCCGGGTAACCAAATGCCATGATCATGACCGGCTCCAGTTCTTTTTCATCCTCATGCTTCACGCGGGCACCGCCCTGATAACAGCTGCCGATGCCCTTTGTATGCAGATACAGCACCAGCTGTTCCATAAGACATCCTGCATTTTTCCGGTAGTCCTCACAGATCTCCGAATAAAGCACCACATAATAGGGTGCTTTCACCAGAAAAAGTCCTGCCAGACGTTTGTCAGAGCCTTTTAAAATTTTCCATTTCGTCCGGATCTCCGGGCGGATGCCGACTGCATCCTCTCCATACTGTTCGATCTTCTCCAACAGTTTGGGATCAATCTCTGTATCCCTGTATTTTCTGATTGATTTTCTCCGAAAAATTGCTTCATACAGTGTCATGGTCTGCAAGCCTTTCCATCTCATCGAGATATTGTGCAAATACCGCAAGTGCATCCTGTACCGGAGCTTTCTGCTCCATATCCACTCCTGCCACCTTCAGAAGTTCCAGCGGATACATGGAACTTCCTCCCTTCAGGAATTTCTTATACTGTTCCACCGCAGGCGCTCCCTGCTCCAGAATCTGTTTGGACAGAGCAATGGCTGCCGAAAATCCGGTCGCATACTGATAAACATAAAATGGTGTATAGAAATGTGGAATCCTGGCCCATTCCATGGCAATCTCCTGATCCACACAGATCTCTTCCCCAAAATACAGCTTATTCAGATCATAATAAATCTCACATAACCGGTCTGCCGTCAATGTCTCTCCCTGTTCCTGCAGTCCGTGGGTAATCTTCTCAAATTCTGCAAACATTGTCTGCCGGAACAATGTGGTCCGGAACTGTTCCAGAAAATAGTTTATAAGATACATGGTCTTCTTCTGGTCTCCAGCCTTTTTACTCTGTTCCATCAGATAATGAATGAGCAATGCCTCGTTGCAGGTAGATGCCACCTCTGCCACGAAGATCCGGTAGCCTGCATAAATATAGGGCTGATGCTCATCAGAATACCAGGAATGCAGAGCATGCCCCATTTCATGGGCAAGTGTAAAGACATCGTGCAACGTTCCCTGATAGTTGAGCAGCACGTAAGGATGGGTTCCATAGGCTCCCCAGGAATACGCACCTGTCCGTTTTCCCTGATTCTCATAGACATCTATCCATCCGTGATCAAATCCTTCTCTGAGCAGATGTAAATATTCTTCACCCATGGGAGCGAGCCCTTCTAATACAGTTTTCTTCGCCTGCTCAAATGGAATCTCACTGTGATCCTGTTCTGTCATGGGAACATAGAGATCATACATATGAAGTTCTTCCACGCCAAGAAGTTTTTTCCGCAGCTTCATATAGCGGTACATCAGCGGCATGGATTCATGCACAGCTTCAATAAGCTGCTCATAGACTTTCACCGGAATATGACTTCCATCCAGAGCTGCTTCCAGGTCAGATGTATACTTATGTGCCTTCGCCAGAAATGCCTCCTGCTTCACATTGGCACGATACATGGCAGCCAGCGTATTTCTCCAGTCACCATAAACTCCATACATAGCTTCAAAGACATCTTTTCGCACCTGACGGTTCCGGCTCTGCATGAGAGACATATAACGTCCATGGGTCACCTGCACCGGATGCCCATCTTCCCCGGTAATCTCCGGAAAACGAATATCCGCATTATTAAACATGGAGAAAATATCCTTCGGGCTTTCTGCCACCTCTCCCATAGCCGCCAAAAGCTGTTCCTGTTCTGTGGGCAGGACATGTTTTTTCTGTCTTATTATATTTTCAAAATACTGGCGGTATACCAAAAGCTCTTCATTTTCATCCAGGAATGTCTCAATGATTCCGTCCGGCAGCTCCATGAGCTCTGGCTCCACAAAAGACAGGCTCTCGGAGAGTTCCACTAACAATCCCTGGGCCTGACTTGCCAGATTCTGGTACGTGCTGTTATCTGTATTTTCATGAAGACGCTGATTTGCATAAACATATACTTTCTCCAGCAGTTGGTTCAGTTCGTCACTTAATTTCTGCATGGATAAGAGAACTTCTGCGCTCTCGCCAAGCCGTCCACGGAACTTTGTAAGTTCTGGGATCCGGCTTTTCAGAAGTTCATAATCTCTCTTCCAGTCTTCATCATCCTTATATAAATCTTCGATGGCCCATTTGTAGCGGGCATCGGCTTCTTCTCTTGTGTTCAATTTTCTGTCTGTCATCATTAACTTCCTCGCTTTCTTTATCGTAACACAGGTTTTCAGGAAGTCAATGTCCTTTTTAAAAAAACGAGACAGAACTCATTTTTCTGGGTTTTGTCTCGTTTTTCCTGCTTCTTTATTCATTTCGAATGGCCGCCAGCGGGCTTAATTTCATGGCACGAAGTGCCGGGAAGAAACCAGCCACCATACCGACCAGTACGGCAAATATCAGTGCTGCCAGAACAAGCCATACAGGTATATAGGAAATGCCAGAATAATATCCACTTCCGTCTGCCCCGGCCGCCACCATGTTAATAACAAAAGATATCGTTTCACTGAGTATCAGTCCGACCAGTCCGCCGAAAAATCCAATAAATCCGGCCTCCAGCAAAAACATCGTACGGATATTGTTCATGTCGCATCCCAGTACCTTAATAATACCAATCTCCTTTGTCCGTTCATAAATGGACATCATCATGGTATTGGCAATACCGATGGCTGCTACAAACAGGGATACGGCACCAATTCCTCCCAGCACCAGCTGAATCATTTTCATCTGGTCTTTCGTCTGCTGCATCCATTCTGCATTACTGCTTGCCCCATATCCCATGTCCTGAATTGCTTTCTGGATCTCCTGTACATTTTCCATGCTGTCTACTTTTACATAGACCTGATCATAATAGATCTCTTTATAGGGTTTCCCCGCTTTGTTCGTCGGCTGTCCGGGAATGGCTTTTCCCTTGAAAATCTTCTTCAGCATTGCCTTCAGCTGATCAATGTCTGCATACACATTGTAGCTGTTCTCGCTGTAATCATCTACCGTTCCCGCCATCAATCCGCTGGTGGGAATAATATACTTCTTCGGAGGTGCCGTCACCTGACCGCTGCTATCTCCACCGCTGGTGGAATTATAATAAGCATCCGTGTCAAAGATCACAAACACTGGATCCTTCATCAGATCTACATCCGGCACTGTCATTGTATCCCAGTAGTATTCATTGGTCTTGGCATTGTAAAAATTCGTAATGACCTGATTGCCATAGAAAAACTGCAGACCTCCATTGGCAGGAGGAAGCGTTCCTTCTCCCACCTCCATATTCATGGACTTCATAGCTTCCTGGGTCATTCCATATACCTGCAGGTTTCCCATATAAGCCCCCTGTTTCGCCAGTACATTAACAGACAGCATCGGCGAGGCAATTTCCACATGAGGCATGGCTGCGATTTTTTCCACCAATGCATCATCAATCCGGAGTTCTTCCGTATTTGAGGAAGAGCTGTCCCAGTTGCCCCATGTATTGACATTGATGGTGGTCAGCCCTCCATACTGCTCTATCTGCTCAAGTGAACTTTTCTGAAGTCCCAAGCCCAGAGAAATCATGACTACAATGGATGCCGTTCCTATGACAACGCCAAGTACGGTCAATGCCGTACGAAGCTTTCTTCTGAGCAGATTCGAACTGCTCATTCGAAGTAAATCCAGAAATTTCATGCTTTACTCCTTCTCGTCATCCTCTTCATCCAGATCAATGAGGTCTTCTTCCAGTTTTTTCTGTTCTTTCAGTTTCTTTTTCTTCAAACTGATGATGATGGCAATACCACCTGCTGCAATCAGGAAGACAACAATCACAGGAACTGCCTTTCCAACGCTGCCGCCGGTTCCGGTCTGATCGTCCGCAGGCATATCGTCCATTCCCGTACTGTCATCCATCATAGGTTCGCTGACATATAAGGAAACGGTCTTCTCAATCACAGTTGCCTCTCCGGTCTCATCCTCATAAGAAATATTAAGTTTTACCGTTCCATCGTCTGTCGTAGGTGCCAGACCATTCACATACATATCTACGGAACCGGTCGCTCCGGAATCCAGATTACCTACAAAAGCATCACCGCTGCTCACGAATTCACTGTCTGCAGACACTTTCACATTGTAAAGCTTGGTCTTTCCCAGATTGTAGATACTGAACATAATATTTGCTTCACTGCCCACTTCAATACTGGAAGGATTCACCTCCGGCTCACTCATGTCAACCCGGGCTGCCTGTTTCACTGGAATGGATACACTCGCTTTGTTGGTGTAAGCGTTGACATGCTCATCCTCATAGCTCATGTTAACGTCGATAGCATATGGTTTCTGTGCCAGATCGGCTCTTGCTTCCATTTCAATCTGGATATCTTTGGTTCCATTTTTTGCCATCTTATCTACAAAGATCGTGTTGGAACCTGCGGTCGGCAGGAAAGATTCATAGGTCGTCTCGGAATCCTTGCCCTCTACTGCTGCATCAAACTCAAACAGCATATTGCTGACACTGGTTGCTGTGGAAGTATTTTTCAGATGCAGGGTCAGCATAAAACTTTCACCTGCATGTACCGTCTCCGGATTGGTCTCAAATCCGGTTACAATCACCCGCGGCACAGATGATTTTCCATCCGCGCTGACACCGGCTGTACCACTGGTCTGGATGTACGTATCAAGGGTGGTCGTCTGGCTGCTTCCATCAGATGCAAAATACCGCACATTGAAAGAAATCTTCTGATAGCCATTTCCCACATCGCTTCTGGTTTTCAGGTTCCAGGTAAGTTCCCGTCTCCGGTCCATATCAGACATTCCGGTGTCAGTACCGGGAAGATCCGCAATGTTCTGGGAATAACTGGACTGAGTAATCTCAAATGGCCAGGTTGCTGTATCGGTACTTAATACCGGTGTAACCACGGCATTGGTCACATTGGTCTTGCCCATATTGACAACCGGAAGAACAATGCTGACTTCCTGCCCTGCATTGGCTACCGGAGTTACCCAGGTACCGCCTACCATGAGAAAATGATCCGCATTTACCGGAACGGTATCTTTATCGTTATCATCGTCGTCATTGCTGTCATCTTTGGGTGGGTTGACCACTTTATCCATATCCCCTTTTGCCTTGGTAATATAATCATTGACACCGTCTGCTGTGGTCATAGCACTGATCTGATTCAATGCTTTGGTCACAATATCGTTAAGCTTTGTTGCCTTTTTTCCGTCAGGATCAACTAAACGCTGATAGTCCTGAAGTTTCCCCATGGCACCATCTTTCGCTTTCTTCAGTTCCGCTACCGGATCTTCTGTAGGAGTTGTTGTATTTTCATCTTTTTTGGTGTTATTTGTTCCGGGCGTTGGAGTCGTCTGTTCCTCCGCATACACCGTCATCCCTATTTCTGGCACGCTCACCGCTGCCGCCGATGCCAGCATTCCCGCACACAGGGCCACTGCAAGTCCTTTCATCCACCACTTCTTCATTGCTCGTCCTCCTTATATTCACTCCGTGTCTCGATTTTCACAATTTTTCCATCTATGATATGGAATATCCGATCCGCAAATCCTGCCAGATGGTTATCATGAGTTACCATCACCATGGTCTGATTCTTTTCCTGTACCACTTTTCTCATCAGTCCCAGTACTTCTGCGGATGTATGGGAATCCAGATTGCCGGTCGGTTCATCCGCGAAGATAATCTCCGGATCCAGCACAAGGGCTCTTGCCACACCGACTCTTTGCTGCTGTCCACCGGACATCTCGTTTGGCCGGTGCAGCATATGTTTGGACAGTCCTACCAGCTTCAGCATCTTCACTGCCTTAGCTTCCCTGACCTTCTTATCCACTCCCCGGAAGGTCAACGGCAATGCCACATTTTCAATGGCATTCATGGTTCCCAGAAGATTAAAAGACTGAAAAATAAATCCTACCTTTTCTCTCCGGAACTTGACCAGCTGGTTTTCCGTCATATTTTCCAGATGCTGTCCCGCCACCACGACTTCTCCTTTGGTCGGTTTTTCCAACCCCGCCAGCATATTCAGCATAGTGGATTTTCCGGAACCGGATGTACCGACGATGGCACAGAACTCTCCTTTATAGATAGTCAGATCCACACCGTTTAGTGCCCGGACCTTCTCGTCCCCCACCCGGAATATTTTATAGAGGTTTTTTACCTGAATCACAGGCTGCCTTTTTTCTTCCACCCGAGGCCCTCCTTTTATTCTTTTTTGAGCGCATTTTAATATATAAAGTATACCATATTTTTGATTTTGAAATTCTTAATTAATCTTAATATTTCAAATACCAGGGTCATAAACCATGAACCACGATGTGCTTGCACAAGAGTGGTTCTGTGGTTTAATGACCCGCCCAAAATGAGCATAAAGTGCAGTGTAAACTGCACGGTATGCGAATGTTGGGCAGGATTGTGGGAGTGCGAAGCACGGAACAATCCGTAAGGCATTTGAAATATACGCAAATGTCAGGAGCAAAAAAGGCAGGAGCCAAAGCTCCTGCCTCATCTACATTTCTGTTACTGTTTCTTTACCAGTTTTGTTTTCATGACATACCACAGCGGACCGGTGATGCATACGGAAGAATAAGCTCCGCAGGCAATACCTACCATCAGCGGCAGTGCGAACTCTTTCACGGAAGCAACTCCCATGACATAGAGAACCGCTACCATGATAAAGGTGGTCAGGGAAGTGAAAATACTTCTGGTCAGTGTCTGGGTAATACTGTTATTTACCACATCCTCCAGCGTATCTTTCCGTTTCATCTCTGCCAGGTTCTCACGGATACGGTCAAAAATAACGATGGTTGCATTGATGGAATAACCAACAATAGTCAGCATGCAGGCAATGAAGGTATTTCCAACAGAGATTCTGGCTGCTCCGTAAAATACAAGTACTACCAGAACATCATGCAGCAGTGCAGCAACTGCACTGGTTGCGAATCTTACATCCTTAAACCGGATCCAGATATAGATCAGCATAAAGATCGTTGCAATGATCACGGAAATAATCGCATCATGTTTTACTTCCTGGCTGATGGCTCCGCTGATGTTCTCTGCAGTGATTGCTGTATCGCTCAGATCAAATGCCTCCGTCAGCTTCTCGTCCAGTTCCGTACGTTTGTCAAGATCCAGCTCTTTGGTCTTGATAACCACCTGCGTGGTTCCTGCCACCTTCTGGGTCTGAATATCGTTATCTCCGGTAACTTCTGCCACAACCGGAACTACATTCTGTTCAATCTCCTGGATGGTCATGTCATCGTTAAACTCTACCGTTGTGGAAGTACCACCCTTGAATTCCAGGCTGTATGCCAGCGCGCCTTTGCCGGAGCCTGCATTGATTCCCATATAAGCCAGTCCGGCTACAATGACCAGAACAGATACAGAGAACCAGATCTTTTTCTTGCCAACAAAATTGATCGGCTGTCTCTCTTTGAAGGTGCCGTACCATTTTACATCCTTCATACCAAGTGCATACAGTGCATTCATCACCAGCTTGGATACTACCAGTGCGGTAAACATGGAAACAACAATACCAAGTGCCAGAGTCTGTGCAAATCCCTTCACACTTCCGGAACCTTTGATTGCCAGTACCGCTGCTGCAATCAGAGTGGTAATGTTACCATCCACAATTGCGGAAAGGGCTTTCTGGTAGCCAATCTTCATAGCGGATTTGACGGTCTTGCCTGCTGCAATCTCCTCACGAATACGTGTAAAGATAATAACATTGGCATCCACCGCCATACCGATGGAAAGAATGATACCTGCAATACCCGGCAGGGTCAGGGTCATCTGGAATCCATTCAACAGTACCAGCACGATACCTACATAAGAAGTCAGTGCAATGCCGGATGCAAGTCCCATAATTCTGTAAATGGCAATCATGAACAGAACAACCAGTGCAAATCCGATCACACCTGCAATTAAACTGGTATGAATTGCTTCTGCTCCCAGCTTTGCTCCTACCACATTAGAACGTAACTCCTGCAGCTCCAGGGAAAGGGAACCGATACGGATGGTGGAAGCCAGCTGATCGGCTTCTTCGTAAGTAAAATCTCCGGTGATCTGGCATCTGCCATCTGTAATTGCAGACTGTACGGTCGGAGCACTGATAACATCGCCGTCATAGACAATGGCGATCTGCTTTCCGAGATTTGCCTGGGTTGCCTCGGCAAATTTCTTTGCACCGTCATCCGTCAGGGTAAGTTCTACAATGTACTTTCTTGCCTGTGTCATCTCGTCAGAAGTGGAACCAGCCTGTGCATCTGCTACATCCGTTCCTTCCAGAACTACCGTTCCATCAGAAGTCGTGAACTGCAGAGAACCTGGTTTTCCAAGCTCTGCCAGAATGGCATTTGCATCACTGACACCCGGAATCTCAATATTGATACGGTCGGAACCTTCCTGGTAAACCTCAGCCTCAGTACTGTAGCCTTCTACACGCTTCTGAAGTTTATACACCGTATCTGCCATATCTTCTACAGACGGTGCTTCGTCACCAACGGCCTGATAGGTAATGCTGACACCACCTGCCAGATCGAGTCCCAGTTTGATGTCTTTTGCTGAACCTGCTCCGTCAGCGCCCCAGCCTACTGCCGAGGTGAACAACAGAATTGCCGTAATGGCAATGGTCACCAGCAAAGTGACAACTGCTCTACTTTTCTTCATTTCTTGCCTCATCTTTCTCCGCCTCTGCGGCCTTGATCATGATTGCGCACTCCACACGCTTGCGCTCCAGTTCACAGCTGATATCGTAAGCGTCATTAATGGAGCCGTGGAATTTATAGGAGTTTGCCGCACATCCGCCGCTGCAGTAGAATTTTGCGAAGCAGTTCCGGCATTTTTCCTTAGAGTACACATTACATTCTTTGAACTCATCACGGATGTCTGTACGTTTCAGTCCCTCGTCCACATTTCCCATGAGGTATTTTTCCTCGCCTACGAACTGATGGCAGGGATACAGATCTCCCCATGGAGTGACTGCCAGATACTCTGTGCCTGAACCACATCCTGACAGACGTTTTGCCACACAGGGGCCGCCGGTCAGATCCAGCATAAAATGGAAGAAATTAAATTCTTTATCCGTATGATAACGCTTTACCATCTCTGCTGCCAGTTTATCATATTCAGCAAAGATTTCCGGAAGGTCTTCCTCCCGCAGTGCGTACTCTTCTTCGTCACTTCCGACTACCGGTTCCACTGAGATCTGTTTGAATCCCAGATCTGCCAGATGTAGGACGTCGTTGGAGAAATCCTTGTTATTCCGGGTAAAGGTTCCACGGACATAATATTTCTCCTGATTCCGGCTTTCTGCCAGCTTCTCAAATTTCGGAAGTACCAGATCATAACTGCCGCGGCCGTTGCGGAACGGTCTCATGTAGTCATGCACTTCCTTTCTTCCGTCAATACTGAGCACTACATTGCTCATCTCTTTGTTCACAAACTCCTGTACCTCATCATTCAGAAGCACACCGTTGGTTGTCAGTGTAAAACGGAAATTCTTGTTGTGGATCTTCTCCTGCTCACGTCCGTAAGCAACCAGATCCTTTACTACCTGCCAGTTCATAAGGGGCTCGCCGCCGAAGAAATCCACTTCCAGATTTCGTCTGTTACCGGAGTTCGCAATGAGGAAATCCAGTGCTTTCTTTCCTACCTCATAGCTCATGAGGGCACGGCGTCCATGGTACTCGCCCTCCTCTGCAAAGCAGTAGCGACAGGCCAGGTTGCAGTCATGGGCAATGTGCAGACACAGCGCCTTCACGACCGGCTTCTTGGCAGCTACAATATCGTGAATATAGTTTTCATAAATATCCTCTGTATACAGCTTTCCTTCCTTGATCAGCTCGTCAAGATCCTCAGCTGCCTCCCGGATATCCTGCTCCGGGTACTTGTCCTTCAGGAGATTCACGGTCTCCTCCAGTCCCTTTTCCTTATAATAAGGGATCATATCATAAATCAGATCATCCACCACATGGACGGATCCGCTGTTCACATCCAGAAGGATGTTATAACCATTATTTTTATACTGGTGAACCATTGTTTTTCAGTTCCTCTTTCTAATTCAAATTCCATACGTAAAATAAGCAGCGACGGGAGCCGCTGCTTACTCGTAAACTCTACATTTCCTTATTTGTGATTCTCACAGGTCTGATTTCCTACAGTGCAGGAAGTCTTACATGCAGACTGGCAGGAAGTCTGGCACTCGCCACATCCACCTTTTTTCATGGTATTCTGTAAGGTCTGAGTATTTAAAGTTTTGATATGTTTCATCGTCTCGTCCTCCTATTGATTATACTACATAACTGATATGAGTATAACACATGGCTCCTAAATGCGTCAAGCAGTGTTTACGCTGCAATTCCACCAATCATACCGGAAATAATGCAGATAAAAAATGTTGTACTAATCCCCATAACAGCCTCCTTAAGCTCCCTGCCGACTGCCACCGAAACTGTCAACATCACTGCAAAATATAAAAATCCCAGCAGACTTCCCCACAAAAACTTTCTGTTTTTCATCATCCTTCCTGCCAGAAAGCCTCCTGTAAAGCAGGAAAGCACATAAATCCCGATTACCGCAATTTTCACTTTTCCTTCGTTGAGTTCAAATCGATACATCAACCCTGCCGTAATCAGCAGAAAAAATCCCGTCATTACATATGCCACTAACAGTGCCTTCATCATTCTAAGCACCTGTCCGATATAAGCCATGGGATATTTCATTCTCTCCATCCCGCCTCCTTTCATGCTTCTGCTGCTATTTATATGCGCCTGCCCCCTGCAATTATGCTTTTTTTCTTGCAATCATCAGGAAAATAGCGTATATTAGACTCTAATCATACATATTTATCAATTAGAAAAAAGGAGTGAACTACGTTGGACGCATCTGACGCCATACAGGTACTGATTTTAATTTTCCTCATTGCCTGTTCGGCATTCTTTTCTTCTTCGGAAACCGCAATGACAACCGTGAGTAAAATCCGGGTGCGGAATCTGGCCGAAGGAGGGGATCGCCGCGCCATTCTTCTTTCCCGGTTAATTGAGGAGCCCGGAAAGATGTTAAGCGCAATTCTTATCGGAAACAACATTGTCAATATTTCCGCTTCCTCATTAGCTACTATTCTCGCCACCAAATGGCTGGGAAGTGCCGGAGCCGGTATATCTACCGGTGCCCTGACCCTGATCATTCTGGTATTTGGAGAAGTAACTCCCAAAACCTGTTCCACCATTGATCCGGAAAAGCAGTCTTTAAGAAGCGCACAGATCATTTATATCTGGACGCAGATTGCTATACCTCTGATCTTTATTGTCAATCATCTGGCCATGGGACTGATGTTTCTCATGCGGGTGGATCCCCGGGCAAAAAATGATTCCTACACTGAGGAAGATATTCGTTCCATTGTCGATGTGAGCCATGAAGATGGCGTCATCGAGCAGGAAGAAAAAGAAATGATCAACAATGTGTTCGATTTCGGCGATGCCACCGCAAAGGATATTATGGTGCCGAAAGTCGACATGAGTTTCCTGGATGTCAATGCATCCTATGGGCAGACCATGGAGGTCTACCGGGAATGCCGGTACACCCGCTATCCTGTCTATGAAGAAAGCACCGACAATGTCATCGGCATGCTGAATGTGAAGGATCTGCTGGTCTACGAAGACAAGGAACATTTCAATATCCGTAATATATTGCGAGGAGTTCTGTTTACTCATGAACACAAGAAGACCTCTGATCTTCTGTTTGAAATGAGAAAGAGTTCCACCAACATGGCCATCGTTCTGGACGAGTACGGTGTGACAGCCGGTATGGTTACCATGGAAGATCTTCTGGAAGAAATCGTCGGTGATATCCGTGATGAGTACGACGAGGACGAGGAAGAACAGATTCGTAAAATCTCTGATCTGGAATATATCGTAGAAGGTACCATGAGTCTTGATGACCTGAATGATTATCTGGATCTGGAAGAGAAAGGTCTGCTTCTGGAATCTGAAGATTTCGATTCTGTTGGCGGAATCGTCATTGAACTTCTTGACCGTCTCCCGGAGGTCGGAGACGAAGTGACTACCGAGAACGGTATCCGCCTGGTGGTGGAATCCGTAGAAAAAAACCGGATCGGCCAGGTACATATTTACCTGCCATCTCCTGAAAAACCGGAGGAGCTGCCGGAAAATTAGCAAAAATGGGCAGTCGGAATCATTCCGGCTGCCTTTTTATATTCTATATGTGTTGAAGGAGGATTTCCCCATGGGAAAAATATTCAAGTTTCATACGGATGTAGATACCGATCAGATTATCGCATCCCAGTATCTGCTTTTTCCTACCATTGATGAGATGAAAGCACATACCTTTGAATCTCTGGATCCCACGTTTGCAGATCGTGTGAAGCCAGGTGATTATGTAGTTGCAGCAGAGAACTTTGGCTGCGGTTCTTCCAGAGAGCAAGCACCCAGCGTCTTAAAAGCGCTCGGTGTCAAAGCAGTTGTGGCAAAATCTTTTGCCCGCATCTTCTATCGCAATGCCATTAACATCGGTCTCCCTGTTATCGTCTGCAAGGATCTCTATGATCATGTATCTGACGGTGATGAGATGGAACTTTCTCTGACCGACGGAACTGCTTCCGTAAACGGACAGACCTATACCTGCACCAAGCTTCCGCCTTACATGCAGAATATTCTGGATCAGGGCGGCCTGATCGCATCATTAAATAAGGAGGAAGCATAAGATTATGGGAATGACCATTGCTGAAAAAATCATTGCCCGTGCGGCAGGCGTCAGTGAAGTCCGCCCCGGCGATATTCATACCGTAGAGGTGGACCGCCTCATGAGTAACGACGGAACCACTCATCTGACCATTGATATGTATCACAACAAATTAAAACATCCCCACATCGCAGATGTGAATAAGCTGGTGTGGATCGTGGACCACAACGTTCCCTCCGACAGTCCGAAGACCGCTGCTTCCCAGAAGAAAATGCGTGATTTTGCAAAAGAGCACGGCATCAAATTTTATGAGGGACAGGGTGTCTGCCATCAGATCATGATGGAAAACCATGTCTGCCCGGGTGAACTGATCTTCGGTGCGGACAGCCATACCTGTGCCTACGGAGCTCTCGGTGCCTTCGGTACCGGTGTAGGATGTACGGACTATCTCTATGCCATGGTAACCGGTAAATCCTGGGTTCTGGTTCCGGAGACACTCCGCTTCAATCTGACCGGCAAGCTTCCGGAAGGTGTTTATGCCCGTGACCTGATTCTGACCATCATCGGCAAGATCGGTGCCAACGGAGCCAACTACAAAGCCATGGAATTTGCAGGCGACGGTATGAAGAACCTGACCATGAGTGACCGTATTGCCATCTGCAACCTCTGCGTAGAGGCAGGTGCCAAGACTGCTCTCATGGAGGTAGACGACATTGCCCTTCATTACCTTCATGAGCATGGCCGTGAGCCAAAGGCATGCTTTGCCAGCGATGCGGATGCACATTTTGCCGCTGTCTACGATATCGACTTAAGCACCATCACTTCCATCGTTGCGAAACCGCATTTCGTAGACAATGTCTGCCCGGCAAAAGAAGCCGCAGGGGTAAAGATTGACGAAGCATTCCTTGGTTCCTGCAACAACGGAAGAATTGAAGATCTCCGTGTGGGCGCAGAGCTTTTAAAGGGCCGCAAAGTACATCCGCTGGTTCGTTTTCTGGTGGTACCGGCCAGCCAGGCAGTCTATCAGCAGGCATTAAAAGAAGGTCTTCTGAAGATCTTCATGGAAGCCGGAGCCATCGTCATGAACCCCAACTGCAGCGTCTGCTGGGGAAGCTGTCAGGGCGTCATCGGTGAAGGAGAGACCCTCATCAGTACCGGAACCCGTAATTTCAAAGGAAGAGCCGGTCATCGGGATTCCTTCGTTTATCTGGCAAGTGCCGCTACCGTTACCGCCTCTGCCATCAAAGGTGAGATCGCAACAGCAGACATGTTGTAACTTCAGAGCCATGCACATGCCCGTAAATATGTGACGTATGCTTGCATACAGGAACATATTTCGGAGCATGTATATGGCGAGAAGCCATACATGAGCAAAAGTAAAGCTGCGAAGCAGCGGTTTTGCGAATGTGGCTCTGAATAGTTGCTTATAAACACACTAAGGAGACAAAAACCTACCATGAGTGAAACATTTACCGGAAAGGTGTGGGTGCTCGGAGACGACATTGACACCGATATTATTATTCCTACAGAATACCTTGCCCTGAAAACCGTTCAGGACATGACTCCCTACGCATTTTCTCCCCTTCGGCCGGAACTGGCCTCTCAGATTAAACCGGGAGATATGATCGTTGCAGGCAAAAACTTCGGCTGCGGCTCCTCCAGAGAGCAGGCTCCGGAGATTATCAAGGCACTGGGCATCCGCTGTGTGATTGCCCGCTCCTTTGCACGAATCTTTTTCCGCAACTCCATCAATAATGGACTTCTGCTCATTGAAAATCCAACTCTCCGTGACCATGTAAAAGAGGGAGACACGATCGAGGTTACCACTGGTGAGAAAATTGTCTTAAACGGTCAGGAATTTCCTATTGCCTCTCTTCCGCAGAATCTGATGGATATTATCAATGCCGGCGGTCTGGTGAAAGCCATGCGCCGTCTGAACGGACTGGAGGACTGATTATGGGACAGACAATCATTGAAAAAATTGTAAGCCGCAATGTAGGCCATGACGTACATCCGGGAGATATCGTAACGGTCAATGTGGACCGCGTCATGATCCACGATATTTTTATCCCGTTTGTGGCAGAAAAATTTGAAGAAATGGGATTTCAGAAACTGTGGGATCCGGATAAAGTGGTTCTGATCTATGACCACCTTGTTCCGGCAAGCCAGGTGGATGACACCCGTCATTTCCATGTTGGAAATGCATTTGCAGAAAAATACGGCATGAAAAATGTCCACAGAAGTGATGGTATCTGCCATCAGCTGATGACCGAAGCCCTCTATGTAAAACCTGGAAACATTGTATTTGGTACGGACAGCCATACCACTACCTACGGTTGTGTCGGCGCCTTTTCTTCCGGCATTGGTTATACGGAGATGGCAAGTATTCTCGGAACCGGTACCATGTGGATCAAAGTACCGGAGACCATTAAAGTCGTCGTCGAAGGTACACTGCCGTCTAATGTTACTTCCAAGGATATCATTCTCCGTCTTATCGGAGATCTCCGGGCAGACGGCGCTACTTATCAGGCACTTGAGTTCTCCGGCGACACCATCGAGAACATGAGTGTGGCAAGCCGTATGACCATGTCCAACATGGCCATCGAAGCAGGTGCCAAATGTGCCCTATTCACACCGGATGAGAAGACCGCAGAGTACTGTGAGATCGAACTGACAGAGAGAGAAACTTCTCTGAAAGGCGATGCTGACGCCCGTTATATCCGTGAGATCCACTACAAAGCCGAGGACTTCGTGCCGGTACTTGCCTGCCCATCTCAGGTAGACAACATTCATCCGGTCAGCGAATGGGAAGGAACTCCGATTGATCAGGTCTTCATCGGCTCCTGTACTAATGGTCGTCTGGAAGATCTGCAGAAAGCCGCTTCCATTCTGAGAGGAAAAAAAGTGGCTCCATTTGTAAAACTGATTGTCACTCCGGCCAGCCGCAAGATCTATGAGCAGGCTCTTGAGGACGGTACCCTTGCCATTCTGGCAGAAGCCGGTGCCATGATCACTCATCCCAGCTGCGGCCTCTGCTGCGGCCGTACAGGTGGTATTCTGACTGACGGTGAACGCGTCGTTGCCACCAACAACCGGAATTTCCTGGGACGTATGGGAACCTCCAAAGTAGAGATCTTCCTTGCCTCCCCGGCCACCGCTGCTGCCTGTGCAGTGGCAGGTAAGATTACCGTACCACAGATTTCATAAAAAAGCACAACACAAGGGCGGGAGCAAAACTCCCGCCCTTATTTTATGCCGTGAACTTTTCTCCTCAATACGAAAAAGGTTCGGAACCTTTCGGCTCCGAACCTCTTTCAGAGAAACTCTATGAATAGGAAAAGTTTATTTGGAAGATCTTATGATCCAAATACCAGTGCTACCGGTGCTTCAATGATGCCCGGGAATAAAATGAATACACACAGAGAAATTGCAATCAGTGCGATCCACGGAACACTTGCTTTGATAATCTTCTCCAGTGGTAGCCCTGTTACGTTTTCCGCCGCGTACAGACATACACCTACAGGCGGTGTAATCAGGCCGAAGGAAAGAGTGATTACCAGGAATACTACGAAGAACAGCGGAGATACTCCAACTGCCTGTACAGCAGGAAGCAGAATCGGCACCAGGATGAAGATAGCTGCCGTTGCATCCATGAACATACCAACAACAATCAGGAATGCATACAGTACAAACAGAATGATAATACGGTTATCGGAGATTCCAGCGATCAGGCTTGCAACCTTGCTGGGAAGTCCGTCCAGCTCAAATAACAGAGAAGCCGGTTTTGCAGCAATTGCTACAAAGAGGATCGTTCCGGTAGATCTTGCATTCTTGCAGATGATTCTCGGAAGGTCAGTCCATTTCAGGTTTTTGTAAACGTAGATAGATACCAGAACGGTATACACTACTGCGATTGCAGCACCCTCGGTCGGTGTATAGAAACCAGTGTAAACACCACCCAGCAGAATAACCGGAGTTAACAGTGCCGGAATTGCCTCTACGAATGCTTTTCCAAGTTTCGGTGCGGAGAATGGAATTCTGTCACCGATATTATGTTTCTTGCAGTAGAAATAGTTGTAAATCATGAATATCAGACCAATGAGGATTCCGGGAATCATACCAGCAAGCAGAGCCTGTCCGATGGATACATTGGCAGTTGCTGCTGCATTGATCATCAGGATACTGGGAGGAATTACAGATGCCAGCATGGAACCGGAAAGGTTGATCGCCGTCGCGTAATCCTTCGGATAGCCTTTTTTCTCCAGTGCGTTGATACTCATTTTACCAATGGATGCAATAGCAGCTACGGAAGATCCGGACATACCTGCGAACAGCATGTTTACTACTACAGATACATGACCAAGTCCACCGAAGATCCAGCCAACCATTGCCTCAGCCAGGTTGTAAATCTTATCTGCAACACCGCCCTCGTCCATCAGGGATCCGCAAAGAATGAACAGCGGAACAGCTACCATGATGAAACTGTTCATTGCGGTAAACATGGACTGCGCCGCCATGGAAAGCGGAAGGCTTGTCATGGTTGCGATACAAATAATGGATGCCATACCCAGAGATACGGCAATGGGCACTCCTAAAAACATCAGTACCAAGAAAATTAACATTAATGCCAAACTCACGCTCATTGTCTACTCACCCCTGCTCCAGCATTTTTTCTTTTTCCTGTTCCTTGTCACCGATGGCAACTTTGCCATGGAACTCAAGGAAGCTCTGTAAAGTTCCAATAATACCAAGTACGCCTGCTACCGGCTGGCAGATACCGATGAGATACATCGGGATCATCAGTGCAGTTCCCATCTCACGGAACATAATCTGCTGTTTTACTACTTCTGCTCCATAGACAATCATGAATACGAAGATTCCGATTACCATGACCGCATACAGTACCTCGCTGGCCTTTTTCAGCCACTTAGGACCAATCTGTAATAAAAGGGTAACTCGTGAAGACTCTGCCTGGTTAAATCCTGCAGCCAATGCCACAAACATCATCCAAAGGAAAAGATAACGGCTTGTCTCCTCTGTCCATGGGAATGGATGACCGATCAGACGTCCTCCGATCTGAAGCAGAATGGTAACAATCATTCCGATTACCATAACAGCAAGGAGTACATTTTCCAACGCATTGACTGCGTTAAACAATCCAGATAAGGCGGATTTTTTACGCTCCATATGTAAAAACCTCCATTTATTTTGAGGGGGAGAGGGAATCGATCCCTCTCCCCTTTTAACTAGCAATTTTTATTTAGTTCTGATTACTCAGCTTTTCCGCAGAACTCTGCAGTTGCATTGAACAGATCATCATCAGCGATCAGCTCTTTGAATTTCGGATAGCAGGACTGAGATACTTTAACGAATGCGTCACGTCCTTCTTCCGTGATATCATTGTACTCCATACCGTTGTCGATCAGAGTCTGAAGAGCGGTCTCATTCTCTTTATCCATGAACTCTACGTTCCACTGCTGTACTTCCTGGCCAGCTTTGGTGATTGCTTCCTGCTGGTTTGCAGACAGGCTGTCGAACAGCGCACTGTTCATACCTACAAGCCATGCATCTGCCATATGGTTGGTGCCGGAGATGTATTTCTGAACCTCATAGAATTTGTTGGAGTACGGTACGTCAACCGGGTTCTCCTGTCCATCCAGAGTGTTCAGCTGCAGTGCATTGTAAACCTCAGAGAAGTTCATCGGAGTAGTAACTGCTCCACAAGCGCTGAAGAACTCAACATACAGAGAGTTGTTCGGTACACGAAGAACCATACCCTTCAGGTCATCCGGAGTGTTAACCGGGTTCTTGGAGTTGGTTACTTCACGGAAGGAACGGGTCCAGCTTCCAACAGTCTTGATACCCATAGAAGATACACGGTTCATCAGTTCCTGTCCTACGTCGCTGTTCAGGTAATCCAGCAGCTGCTGCTGATCATCAAACATATACGGAACAGAGATTACATTGTATCCTGGCTCAAAGCTTGCATATACGGAGGTAGCAAGGATCAGCATCTGAAGAGAACCAGCAGACAGCTGTTTGATACCAGCTGCGGTATCTCCACCATACAGAGAACCGTTACCGGAGATGGTGAATTTTAAGCTTCCGCCTGAATACTCTTCTGCGCGGTTAGCGAACTCCTGAGCTGCCTGATAGATATAAGAAGCTTCCGGATCCGGAACTGCGATTGTGATCTCTTTGGTCTCCTCGGTAGTTGCTGCAGCATCAGCGGTCTCCTCTGCTGCTGCGTCTGTCTTGGTGTCAGCTGCTGCAGTGTCGTTAGAGCTGCCGCATCCTGCGAGGCTTGCGCCTACCATACTGAGTGCCAGTACTAATGATAATACTTTCTTTTTCATCCCTTTTTTCCCCTTTCAAGATCAGTGTAAGTCACTACCTATTTTATATAGTTCTTTTATCTGTGGGTATAGCTTTGTATACACCTGATATCTCTTCTCGTAGACATCTTTGTGCTTGTCACTGCTCTTCACCACTTTATAAACATGTTTGTCGACCTTGTCGGATGCTTCATATATATCTTTGAATACCCCTGCTCCGACACCGGCCAGAAGTGCTGCACCTACCGGAGCCATATCATTCAGATCCAGAATGATAATATCTTTTCCGGTAATGTCTGCCTTAATCTGTGCCCAGGTCTCACTCTTTGCTCCACCACCGATGGAAACAAATTCTGTCATTTTCTTACCAGTCACTCTTTCTGCGATCTCGGACAACTGACGAAGTCCATATCCACAGCCCTCCATGACTGCCCTGTTCATATCTTTTCGTTTCGTCTGCAGTGAAAGTCCAAAAAATACACCTCTTGCATACGGATCCCAGATCGGGCTTCTCTCGCCTAACATATAGGGAAGGAATACCAATCCACCGCATCCCGGTTCTGCTTCATCTGCTTCTTCGTTCATGTAGGCAAATGCATTTTTACTGCTACCAGATGCTTTCTCTATTAAGTCCTGGCAGAAATTGTCGCGAAACCACTGGTAAGCTGCACCTGTTGTAGACAGAGCACCCTGGTAAATCCAGGTACCATCTACCACATGACATCTATTGATGAATCCCCGGTCGAATTTCGGCTGATCCACGCAAATCGTAAGTACGTTGGTGGTTCCAACTGATTCACATACGTCTCCGGCTTTGGTTACTCCAGCAGCCAGCGTTGCACATGCAGTATCTCCTCCTCCGATTACAATCGGCGTTCCCTGCGGAATTCCAAGTGCGATCAACTCTTCGTTAATCAGACCTCCCACCACATCTGTGGATTTATGAAGCGGAGGCAGCTTCTCGATGTCAATTCCAATCTTCTCACAAAGCTCTTCCGACCACCGGAATCCTCCGGTAGTCTCGAAGAGATTCGTATAAGAAGCATTAGAATAGTCAATAGCAAAATTACCGCACATCCGATGTGCCATAAAGGTATTCAGATGGCCAAAATATTTTGTTTTTTCATATTGTTCCGGAAGGTGGCGTTTGATCCAGAGCATGGATGTTCCGGACATTGCTCCAGCCATGGCAGTATTGGCTGTAAGTTCGAACAATCTGTCCTTTCCAACCGCATCCAGGATCATCTCTGCCTCCTCGGTACTGCGTCTGTCGGAATAAATAATCGCATCTACCAGAACCTCTCCATTCTCGCCCATGGCTACAAGCCCCGGGCAAAGACTGGAAATACTGATACCAGCCACTTTGGACAGATCCAGTTTCTTTCCTTCCTGAAGAAGACGGATACATTTTAAATATGCATTCCACATATCTTCCATGTCGATCTGAACGGAGTTCTGATCCGGTGTAATCAATCGATAGGAGCTGCTGCTGATTCCCAGCGGCTTTGCATTTTCATCAATGACCACTACCTTGATACTGGTCGTTCCCACATCGACTCCCAATAAATACTTCTTATCCATTCCAGACACCTGCTTCTTTATTTCTTTCGTCTAATTAGAACTGATCGTAGTTCTTATCGTTCTCCAGCTGTGCAAGCAGCTCTTTTGCCTGCTTCGGAGTATATCCCTCATGGATGATGTAACGAAGAGCGATAACCAGAGCGGTTACATCTTTGTAATCCCATACGAAACGTCCCATGGTAACTCCACCTACACCACACTGCATTGCATCGTAGGTCATGTTCAGGTAATCATCCAGAGTCTTGCAAGCGTCACCACCCTGAATTACTACACGGAAGCTGCTCGGTACGCAAGAGATTGCTTTTGCCATGGATTCCGGATCTCCGGTGTAAGTAGTTTTTACGATATCCATGCCAAGCTCACATGCGCTACGTACACAGTATGCAATGTTTTCCCAGGATGTTCTCTTGTCAACCGGTACACTCTCTCCCTTCGGATATACATGTCCGATGAGCGGCATTCCTTTCAGGCGGCACTCCTGAGCAACTTTACCAATTGCCTCGAACTGCTCGTTCTGGAAATCACCAAGAGTCATGCATCCCATGGATACTGCATCTGCGCCAAGAGCGATTGCGGAATCAACGGTTCCGAATACAGCGTCCTGAGTCGGGGATACCGGAGAGTAGCTGGAAATCTTGCAAAGCAGGGAAACTTTTCCTGCATGTTTTTCGAGACATCTCTCAGCGATCGGACCAGTCATGGTCATTGCATCCGGTCTACCAGCTACGATCTTATCGATAGCGCCCTGGATATCCTGAATACCAGTCATCGGAGCGATTCCTCTGGAAATTGCATGGTCAACAGTGATTGCCATCATCTTGTTGCTCTTCGGGTTTACGAGTCTGCTCATTCTTACTTCTTTTCCTAAAAGTGCCATTGTTTTATTCTCCTCTTTATTCTTTATTTAAATAAGAAATAATTAGTTGCTGATTACGGTTCGATCTCAATCTTCAGTCCAGCACCGCTCTTGTTCATCTCATATGCTGCCTGGAAATCTTCGATCTTGTATGTATGAGTAACGATCGGTTTCAGGTCAAGATATCCGTTGATTACCATCTCTGCTGCATCCAGGTAATCCTGACGTTTGTATGCACTGGATCCGGTTACTTTCAGCTCGTTGTAATGAATGATATTCGGATCAAGATCTGCCATCACACCTTTTACAAATCCTGCAAACAGGCTGACTGCTCCACCCTTACGGGCAAGTTTGATGGTCGGGGTGATCAGTGCCGGTACACCGATTGCCATGATGATGACATCCATTCCCAGTCCGTTGGTCTCGCGTTTCACGATTGCTTCGAGATCTTCTTTCGTGGAATCAACAACGATATCAGCACCGCACTCAAGTGCTTTGTTTCTTCTGTACTCGTTCAGCTCACTTACGATAACTCTGCGGGCACCTGCTGCTTTTGCAAGAAGTACATGCATCAGTCCGATGGGGCCTGCACCAACGATCAGTACATTGTCGTTGAACTTCAGATCTACGTTTCTCTGTCCTCTCAGACAGCAGGAAAGCGGCTCAATGACTGCTCCTTCTGCAAAGGACACATGCTCCGGCAGTTTCACGATATTGCCTTTGCGAATTGCAACTTCCGGAAGTCTTACATACTCTGCAAATCCTCCGTCGAACTCATAGCCGATTGCCTGACGGTTCATGCAGACATTTTCCATTCCTCTTCTGCACATCGGGCAGCATCCACAGGGAATTACGTTTGCTACTGCAACTTTATCTCCCAGTTCGAAGCCCTCTACTCCGTCGCCGATCTCTACGATCGTTCCGCACATTTCATGACCGATAACGGACGGATAACGAACATCCTTTGTCTTTGTACCCTCCAGGATACGGATGTCAGTTCCGCAGATTGCGGCACGCTCCATCTTCATCAGCATCTCGCCAGCTTTGATCTCCGGCTTCGGATAATCAGTCACTGCGTGAAATTTATTAGGTCCTTCCAGAACCACAGCTCTCATTTTCATAACAGCCTCTCCTTTCTATTTCCTGTTCCATGGTTGTACTATACCACTTCTGTAATTTTATTTCAATACTTATTTTTAACTTTGTAAATTTCATTCAAAAATATATTCTATTTTTGTGCACTTTTACTTGTTTTTCTTTGTTTTTCGGTTTTTTAGCACCTTTTTTGACCAGTTTTTTGTGTTTTTTCATTTCAGATGATTTGAAATATCATTTCAGAATTTTCATGAGTTGGAAATTTTATGGAAATTTATTACAGTTTTGTGTCGCTTTACTGGTCAGGTTTTGTCGCTCCCCGATCGTCCTGGGGCTATTTCAAAAATACGCCACGAGAATTCCTGTCATTCGCCAAATATGTGGGTCTCTGCCAAAATAATCCAGGGGCAGTTCCGACGAACCGCCCCTGGCTTTGAGATTTCTCTATATTCCCCAATATTTCTTCATATACTCATCGGCTTCTTTCTCTGACAAGTGAAACTTCATTTCCAGATGGAATCTGGCATTATCTTCCGTGCAGCCAAATTCCTTTAATAATTCCAACATACAGGAAATGCCTCTCTCTTCACCACGTTTCTCACCACGTTTCTCACCACGTTTCTCGCCTTCTGCAATTCCATCCTCGTAAATTTCATCAATTGCACATCTCATATTAACCTTTCCTCCTTCCGTTTCCCATGCTTTCTTTATCTCCAGCATCTGCTGATTTCCAATGTAATTCCAAACTGTTTCATATGTATCTTTTCCCATCTCCATAAACTGTGGCAATTTCTTCGCCAGTTCCGCCAAATTTTTCTTATCTTTGGCATACTTGATCGAAAGAAACATGCAGGCAATGTCATCTGGAAATTCCATTAAACGTTCATCTGGTGTATGGCCGATATCCAACACATGTACTTTATAATTCTGAATATATTTCTTCCATTCGTCCGTAACATCTGAAAAATCCAGTATTTCATGAAGATTATCTGCTGCATCCCATGGTTCTTCTCCCATATATAACACAAGTGTAACTACCGGAATCAGCCGATCCGTTTTAGACATAGGCGACATATTCACACTGACAGGCTTTGTTGACTTCTGCATTCTCTTGATCTCGGATATCTGACGCTTATACTCGATCGCATCATAATCCATTCCACGGACAGGCATGGAATAATCCACGTATGTCTGAATTTCCGTTCCTACAATTAGTACAATTCTGACATTTTTCACCCGTTTGGCAATATCCCGGTACCTGGTTCGATAATTCTTCCCGGTCCACGCAGTATATCGTGTGTCCATCTCCTGAATTTGCGCCGCTGTCAGCTGTTTTTCTCCTCGATAAATCCAACCGTTCATAAGATCCGCAAAATGCTCTGGATTATTATAGTACGCAATCATCGATTCTTCTTTTTGGCCCATAAATACTCCTTCCTTCGGATATTTTACTGCGAAGAAAAGAGTCCTATCATGGGCATTTTCCCAAGTCCCGGAAGCATCCATTCCCTTCAGTTTCCATATCCAGTTAATTCATCATCGGGAATGCTGCTCGAACTGAGCTTCCGAAAACGAGAAATGTTGTGTGATAGCAGATATTGTTAATTTCACATCCGCTGTTTGTTTTATAGTAACATATAGTTATGTTTTTTGCAACTTGTTTCTATAGAAATTTTTCTACAGCCTGACCTGCATTGTGTGGGTCTCTGCCAAAATAAGCCAGGGGCAGTTCCGACGAACCGCCCCTGGCTTTCATTTTCCACCATTTAAAATTTATTCGACGCTGTTGCATTTCTTGTTTTCTGAATGGCACCATATGCTTTGTCATAATCCATAAAGGAAATGACTGCCACCAGGGAATCAATCACGGCCAGCTGAGCAATCCGGGCAGTTACGGATTCTGATTTGAACACTGTCTCTTTTGTGGATGTCATCAGCACATAATCACACTGCCGCTGCATGGGTGATTTTCCATAGGTCGTTAAGCCTATCGTAACCGCTCCGTTCTCTTTGGCATTTCGCAGACACTCCAGAACACCTTTATTGGTTCCGGAATGAGAAATAGCAATGGCCACATCTCCTTCCCGCAAAAGTCCGGACTCCATAGCCTGTACATCCGCATCTTCTTCCACAATACATCGGATTCCGATTTTCAGGAATTTGTGCATCGCATCATGGGCTACCATAATACTCCCTCCTGCACCGAAAAATACGACCCGTTGTGCATTTTTAATTGCTCTGGCTGCCTGCTCAACTTCTTTCATGTCTAAAATATGAATGGTCTCTTCCAGCGTATCCATCTCAGACCGGATTACCTTTGTCACGATCTGCTCCGGGGTATCCTGTTCTTCCAATGCGTTATTTAGATGTTTATAAGGAACGATGGCATCCTGTGCCAGATTAATCTTCAGTTCCTGATATCCTTTATATCCTGCGCTCCTGCAAAAGCGCACCACCGTAGCATCGCTGACTCCCGCCTTTTCTGCCAGTTCCGTGACTGTGCAGTCCAGAACCTTCATATAATTGTTCAGCACATAGTCAGCTACTTTCTTTTCTGACCCTGTCAATGCCTTCATTTTACTTCGTATGTTTACAACACTTGGTGTCCGATTCATAAAATTCTCCTCATATTTTTATTTTTCAAGGTCAGGAAATGAAGAAAATCCAGAAGACGGTTGTCTCCTGGATTTTATCTGCCTTATTTTTCTACCTTCTTATGAAAAATCTTTTTAAACAGTTTCACTACGATTACCTGGAGATTCTCAATGTAAGTTGCTACCAGAATAATTAAACCAATTGCAATATACTGATAGAATGTATCCATTCCAATTACAATCAGACCAATTCGAAGTGCAGATAAGGTAAATGCACCAAGAACGGTTCCTGACATACTTCCTTTTCCACCTGCAAGGCTTGTGCCGCCGATCGCTGCTGCTGCGATTGCCATAGTCTCATAGCTGACACCTGCACTGGGTTCGCCGGTTCCCAAACGAGCCATGGTAACAAGCCCTGCCATTGCTGCGCCAATTCCGCACATTGCATATGCAATGGTCTTATATTTATCTACGTTGATACCAGACAGTTTGGTTGCCTCTTCATTGGAACCAATTGCGTAAATATATACACCAATTCTTGTTTTGGTAAGAATAATTCCATAAATGATTGCCAGAAGGAACATATATACCATACTCAGGCGGATTCCTCTGAAAACCTCTGTCTGGAACAACTGTCTGAAAGAGTCACTGACTCCCAGAACCGTCTTACCTCCGCAGATTACATATGCTACACCTCGAAGCATTTCCATCATACCAAGGGTTGCGATAAACGGCTGAAGCTTCATTTTCGTAATAATAAATCCGTTTACAACACCGATAAATGCACCAATTACAATACCAATAATAATCGTCAATACCGGATTAAAATTGCTGGCTGAAAGCATGGCACAGGCTACAAGTACAACCGCCATGGTAGATCCTACAGACAAGTCAATTCCGGCTGTGATAATCGCTACCGTAATACCCATTGCAAGGAATCCATTTACCGTTCCCTGCTGAATAATATCAATCAAGTTATCATATTCCATGTACCGGCTGTTCAGCAGTGAAAAAATCAGAATAACCAGTACCAATGCAACTGCAGTTGTAATTTCTCTGCTGTTTTTCTTTGTAAAGCGTGCTAATACTCCATTCATTTCTTTGTTTCCTCCATAGCATGTGCAAGAATAATTTCTCCTTCGAATTCCGATTTATCTGTCAGTTCTCCGGTAATATGACCTTCCCTCATGACAATAATCCGATCACTCATTCCTATTACTTCTGTCATCTCTGAAGAAACCATAATGATTGTTTTTCCACTTGCCACAAATTCTTCCATTAACTTGTAAATTTCTGATTTTGCACCTACGTCTACACCTTTGGTCGGCTCATCGAAAATCAGCAAATCCACATTGGTTGCCAGCCACTTCGCAACGATGACCTTCTGCTGGTTTCCACCAGACAGATTCTTTGTCAAATGTTCTGGATTACGGATATTTAAATGTACGCTCTCTGCAAATTTTTCAAAATTTGCCAGAAGACCTTTCTGATTCAAGAATCCTTTATTTCGGAAATCCTTCAGAACTGCCATATTCATGTTCATCCGGTTATCCATGGAAGGAATAAATCCTTCTCTCTTCCGGTCTTCGGAAATAAGTCCTATTCCGTTTGCCAAAGCATCCTCCGGACTCTTATTTACAACTCTGCGGCCATTTACATAAATCTCACCTTCATACAGAGGATCTGCACCGAAAATGGCCCTCATTACTTCTGTTCGCCGTGCTCCGACCAGCCCTGCAAATCCAAGGATTTCTCCCTGATATACTTTAAAACTGATATCGCGGAATGTCTTACCGCGTAAATTTCTTACCTCAAATACAACTTTACTGTGATCCACACATGGAGGCTGCAGACGTACTGCATATTCTGATACATCGCGACCTACCATCATTCGGATCAGTTCCGCTTTGTTTGTCTCTTTTATTACTTTTGTTCCAACATATTCACCGTCTCGCAGAATTGTAATGCGATCGGCAATTTCAAAAATCTCATCCAGTTTATGACTGATGAAAATAATTGTAAGTCCTTTTTTCTTCAATTCCCGTACTATTTCAAACAACTTTTCAATCTCAGTTGTTGACAATGCTGAAGTCGGTTCATCAAGAGAGATCACATCTGCATTATGATACAATGATTTTGCAATTGCCATCATTTGCAAGTCACCTACTCCAAGACCTGCCACAGAATCCACACTGCGGAATGAACATCCCAGATCTTTCAGGATTTCATCCACTCTGGCGTTAATATCTTTATAGTCAAGTAATCCTGCCTTGGTTTTTTCAAATCCAAGTGCAATGTTCTGTGCCACATTCAGGTTTTCAACAACCTGGACTTCCTGATGCACTTTAATAACACCTTTTTCGATTGCCTCATAGGGTGATGTATAGTTTGCAGGCTGTCCATCCAGCAATATTTTTCCTGATGTAGCGGTGAATACTCCATGGAGAATGTTCAGCAGCGTCGATTTCCCTGCTCCATTTTCTCCCAGTAACGCATGTACTTCTCCTTTTTTTACGGAAAAAGAGACATCTTTCAGTGCAACGACACCCGGAAATTCCTTTCGCACATGATCAAATACAATTTTTTCTGTTTCCACCCTGATCACCTCCCACAGTAATTCCTTTTTTTAAAGACTGCTGTAAAATAGAACATTTTACAGCAGTCTGCCTGTTAATTACTCAAAAATCGGATCGGTCCATCCAATAACATCAGCTTCATCAGTATCTACGTTTGTCGCATCTGTTACCATAGCCGGAGTCCAGATTACAGACGGCATTTCCTGTCCAAGCAGAATTCTTACCGCACACTCAGTAGCCATCTGAGACTCATACAGCGGATACATACTAACAGTTGCAGAAAGCTCATTTGCTCTGATAGACTCATAAGCCTCGTCTGTACCATCCATACCGATTACATACACATCCTGATTCAGAGTTTTTCCACTCTCTTTTACTGCTTCCAGAGCACCCATTGCCATTACATCATTGTTACAGCAGATAATCTTCAGGTCCGGATAGGTTTTCAGCATGGTTGCTGCAACGTCTTTTGCTGTATTACGATCCCAGTCAGCATTCTGGCTGTCTACAACCGTGATCTTAGATCCAAGTTCTTCCAGTCTCTCGCTGAATCCATTCGTACGGTTTTTAACTACATCAGTTCCTGCCAGACCCATGATAATTGCGCACTCACCATCACCAATGTTCTCGTTTGCCCAGTCAGCTGCTACAACGCCCTCGTCATAAGAATTCGGTCCGATGAACATGTCTGCGCCATTAAACTCGTTATTTACAGCAATTGTAGGAATATTATCTCTATGAGCGTTCTCCACTGCCTCTGTACAGTTAGAAGTAGAAATCGGAGATGCAAGAATCAGATCTACACCCTGACGAACCTGGTCTTTCATGTTAGCCAGCTGACCTTCCGTATCAGACTCACCCATCGGAGCCTGTACATCCATGGTCGTTGCAATTCCGCCTGCGGTTAATTTCTCAGCCATTGCTTCATAACCATCACTCAGTGCCTGCCAGTAAACATTATCTACAGAACGGATTGTTGCACCAAGATGGATTTCCTTATCAGTTGAAGGAATTGCGCCTAAGTTCTCACGCATTTCATCAAATGTCCAGGTCTCTTCCACTGTCAGCGGATCAAATGCCTGTGATGCATCTCCCCAACCAGCTGCAAACTGTGCCGGAACTGCGGAATCATCTGTCGTGCTCTCTGCACTAGCTTCTGTTGTTGTTTCTGCAGCAACATCTGTGGATGCGCCTGTATCAGACTTTCCACAACCAGCCATTGATGCAACAATTGCTGCACTTAAAAGTACACTCAGCATTTTTCTTTTCATTTCTTTTTCCTCCTTTTTTGTATCCTAACCGTTTCCGGTATTAATACCTGACCTAGTTTCTTGATAACGCCTTCCAGGCATTCTCATGGGTAATCTGATGGATTTCTTTTTCTGAAAATCCGGTTTTCTTCAACAACGGAATGAATTCTGTTAGAATATAATCAATCCCTATATATCCAAAATAGTTTTTCATTCTGTCTGTCGTCGGGTCTGTGGAAATCAGAATCTGATTCAAATATCCTTTATCAATCATATGCCGCAGCATCTGGATCTCCGAAGCCACATTATGAAATTCGAATAAAGTGATCGTATCGTATTCCATAAACACACCAGTTCTGGCAACTTCTTCATGGATTTGGTAATCTTTTACCTGCCTGTCTACATGGCAAATCAGTAATTTTTTTTCAGAAACTCCGATTTTTCCTGCCAGCAAATCAATGGCTTCCAATACATCTACACCTTCTGTATGAAGCATCAGTGGTGCACCAGTTCTCTTTGCCGCCATTCCTGCTGCGGTCAAAAGTTCAACTGTTTTCGGATTTTTTAATCCCTCATCGTTAATCATAGCTTTGATTAGACCAGCACGAATATTTGTCTTATATTCTGGCCAATACCAGGTTCCATCCTGATACATCCCTGTTTCCAGTTCTTCTGTAAATAAATCAGCGAGTTTATTAACAGGAGTGCTCCAGATCCAGTGATTTTCTGGATAAAACTTTGGAATATGATAACCTGTTGTAGCAAGAATCTGTACTCCGGTTAAGCGGGACAAATCTTTTAGTGCCAGTGCATCTCGTCCTGTTGCCAACGGATTCGCATCTACAACTGCGCTTCCGCCTGCTTCTTTGTACAGTTTCAGTTCTTCCATGGATGCGGGAAAATTGTTAATACATATTTCCTTACAACGAATCTGATCAATTGTTCCAACGATATACACATGTTCATGCGGCTGTGTATGCCCCATTTCTTTTTCTGTAATTGTTCCCAACACCGATTCAAAAGAATACAAGTTCATCCCTCCTCCTTTTTGAAAATTATTTTCTTTTTGATATTTTTAACATTATCATATTTGTAATTTTCTTTCAATATTTTTTTACATTTTTGTATATTGTTTTCAATTTTTCAGTATCTATTTATGCATAATGCACAAACACCACTTTCTTTTATATTTACGCAAAAAAAAGATGCAGAAATTGTTTCCGCATCTTTTTCAGTACTACATCATATAAAATTAAAACTTATGGGACGACGTTGCATTTCTCGTCTTCTGAATAGCTGCATATGCTGCATCATAATCCATAAAGGAAATAACCGCCACCAGAGAATCGATGACTGCCAGCTGGGCGATTCTTGCGGTTACGGACTCAGACTTGAAAACAGTTTCCTTCGTGGAAGTCATGAGCACGTAGTCGCACAGACGCTGCATGGGTGATTTGCCGTAAGTAGTCAGCCCGACCGTCGTTGCCCCATTGGCCTTGGCATTCCGCAAGCATTCCAGAACTCCTTTATTGGTTCCGGAATGGGAAATACCAACGGCCACATCTCCCTTTTTCAAAAGCGCAGATTCCATCGCCTGCACATCTGCATCCTCCTCTACGATACAGCAGATTCCTATTTTCAACAACTTGTGGAGAGCGTCATGGGCTACCATGATACTGCCGCCGGAGCCAAAAAATACTACTTTATCTGCATTTTTGATAGCCTTAGCAGCCTGTTCCAGTTCATCCATATCAAGAATATGGATCGTTTCTTCCAACGTCTCGATCTCAGAGCGGATCACCTTCGTTACGATCTGTTCCGGTGTATCCCTTTCTTCCAGCGAATTATTCAAATGTTTGTGGGGCACAATGGCATCCTGTGCCAAATTGATTTTCATGTCCTGATATCCTTTGTATCCGACGCTGCGGCAGAAACGCACCACCGTGGCATCACTGACACCGGCTTTCTCAGCCAGCTCTGTCACCGTAAAATCCAATACCCTCATATAGTTTTTCAATACGTATTCTGCAACTTTTTTTTCTGAGCCTGTCAGAACTTTCATTTTACTCTGAATGTTCACAATGCATGATGTCCTGTTCATAACCTTCCCTTTCATCTTTTTTATTTTTTCTTCAGTCTCACCACATTGCCGTCTACGCTTAATCCCCGGATACTTCTCAAAAATCCGGAAATCCGGCTGTACCCATAATCTTTCTGATCAAAACCGCTGTAACGGGTTTTCAGTTCTTCATTGATCATTGCCAGATTGTCAACCGTACCGCCATTTTCTTTTATAATGGAAATCACTTCCCGTTCAATCTGTTCACGGGAAATCTCCTCGCTTTTGCCCACCCGGTAATGCCCGTTTTCACGATGTACCCGCAGCATGGGAATCTCCTCCGTGAGAAATACACTCAACTTGGAGTAGCCGTAATTTCGAACATCAAAATCCGGAAATTTATCGGACAAACGCTGACCCACCAGGCTCAGCTCCAGTTCTTCTCCACCGCCTTCATTCAGCATTCCGGTGATGGCGCTCACTACCGTCTCTATACTGGTCACACTATTTTCTGCACTGTCCTCACTCATACCTGCTCCTCTGGCTTCCCCGATAAGATCCAGATGAACGAATTTGTTGCAGGCTCTGGTCAGAGCCAGTGGTGTCTTGGATTCCCCCATGCCAAGCACAAACTTTTTTTCTTCACGAAGCCGCATGGCCAGCCTCGTAAAATCACTGTCACTAGTTACCAAGCAAAAGCCATCTACTTTATTCTGATACAAAAGATCCATGGCATCAATGACCATAGCCATGTCCGTGCTGTTTTTTCCTGTGGTATAGGAGAACTGCTGGATAGGCGTTACGGAATATTCCAGTAAAATATTTTCTTTCCATCCGTTTTCCTTAGACCAGTTTCCGTAAATGCGTCTGCAGGAAGCAAATCCATACTTCTCCAGCTCATCAAAAATCATCTGTGCATAGCGGGCACTGATATTTTCCGCATCAATAAGTACAGCGAACTGCAGTTTTTCTTCCATCTCCATCTAGGACTCCTTCTGACTGCCTGTGTCTGCCATCTCGATGGTGTCACCTGCAATACGAAGAAGGTCTTCAATCTCTTCCAGCGGCATTTCCAGATAAACCGACAGTTCATCCGGTGTAATCTGCCGTCCAAGATCTTCGGTAAGCTCCGTAATAGAATCTGCAAGCCGGTTCAGCTTTCTGGTCACTTCCTCGCCAACACTGCTCTCCCCATTCTGCTCTTCCATAGCCTGGCGGATACTCTTACGAATCTCCCGTTCCAGATGTTCTTCCGGTTCCAGATCTTCTGGCTGTCCAAAACTGTTCAATCCCATAAGAAGTCCCAGACTTCCTTCCTGTACCAGATCCTGAATCAGTATTCCCTGATGGGCATATTCTTCTGCCACAGCAAGTACCTTTTCCATATAATGTTCAGCCAGCAGTTCTCTTGCAGCTCTCTCTCCCTGCTTTACCTGCTGCCATAATATTTCCAATCGATCTTCCGGCTGGCGGCGGGCAGATTTTAATTCTTTTCTGTACTGGACAAGAAACTCTTCTTCCTCTTCCGTATAGGGTTTCTGCTCTTCTTTCGGGAGTTCTGCCCCTTCTACGTGAATTCCCTTTCCAGTCAGATATGCAGAAATCATTCCCAATTGTTCCTGATTAAAATTCATATTTTTCAGGCAGTCCTGCATTTCTTCTATAGTGAGCACGCCTCCTTGCTCCTCCGCGCGGCTCTGCAATGATACCAGTGCTTCCTGAAATTTTAATTTATCGTCCATTACTGCGGACACCCTCCTCTTCTTTTTTCTGGTTAAGCGATACAATAAATACCGTGGAAAGTACAAAGATAAATCCCAGAAGGTCCATCATTTGAAATTCCACATGCAGCCATACAACGGAAATAACCGTAGCTGCCACCGGTTCCACGCAGGCATGCATGCTGGCATTGGATGCTCCCACCAACTGTACTCCCTGCAGATAAAAATAAAACGCACAAATAGTTCCAAGCAAAATGATCCCTGCCATAGCCAGAACCGTCTGACCATCTATCACCGGATGCACATTCCACGGACGGCGAAGCAGCATCAGCACACCTCCACCGACGAACATTCCCCACCCCAATGTCTGGATCGTTGTATATTTTTTCATAAGTTCAGCCGGCTGAAGCGTATAAACCACCAAGGCCACTGCTGCCAGAAGTCCCCAGAGCAATGCTTTTGCCGGAATTGCCAGCTGTGATACATTTCCATGAGTTGCCAAAATAAACGTTCCTGTCATGGAGCAAAGCAGTGCAATGATCTCATACAATTTCGGTTTTCTTCTCATCCGCAGGCAGATCCACACAAGAATCATGGCCGGTCCGGTATATTGCAATACGGTCGCCGTCCCCGCATTAGAATATTGAATCGTCGTAAAATACGCATACTGGCAAAGCATCATGCCAAACAGGGAAAAAATAAGAATATCCCTTCTCCCTGCCGGATTCTTCCATACTTCAAATATCTTTTTTTTCTCTTTTATCCACAATACGATCAAAATCAGAAGCCCAGCTCCTGTAAGCCGGATAGGAACCAGCCAGTCCGAATTTACCTCCTTAAACTGAAACAGAAACTGTCCGCAGCTTCCGCAAAACCCCCACAGAATTCCTCCCAGTAATGTCAATACAACTCCCCGTATCTTTTTGTCTTTTTCTGTGTTCATTTTGATTATTTCTCCAATAGTTTTTTCAAGGTTATCATACCCTATTCAGGGAAAAAAATCCAGTTTTAACGAGGGATTCCCTGTCACGAAATTCAATTTTTCCCGTATAAATAAAAAAAGACGGTAGGGAGCATGACAGTTATGGCAACAAAAATCATGCTGGACCCAGGGCACAATGGGATGACTGATCCCGGTGCCGTGTACGAAGGAAGGCGGGAGAGTGATGACGTGCTGCGCCTTGCAATGGCCGTTGGAAATATTTTATCCCAGAGCGGTTACGATGTGGAATATACCCGCACGGGAAATGTGGTGCAGTCTGTGACGCAGAAAGCCCAGATTGCCAATCAGTCCGGCGCAGATCTCTTTGTCTCTTTCCACAGGAACATGGGATCCTATCCTGGACAGTACGAGGGTGTACAGACACTGCTGTACGATTTGAGCGGTCTGAAGCTTACCATGGCAGAAAATATCAATCAGAATCTGGAAGGCATCGGTTTCCGAAATATCAGTGTGGAAGCACGTCCGAATCTGGCTGTTCTCAGGCACACCACCATGCCTGCTTTACTCCTGGAAGTCGGATTTCTTGACAGTACAACCGATAACGAACGCTTCGACACCCATTTTGAAGAAATTGCCCAGGCCATTGCAGACGGTATCATGGATACTTTGAAGGATAGTCCTGAAGAAACACCCGCTTCCGCCCATCACCCACTGTATCGTGTACAGGTTGGTTCATTCTACCAACTGCAGAATGCGGTAGATCTGGAACAAGAGCTGAAGCGCATGGGATATAATACATGGATTGTAACAGAATAATATTCACGCAAAAGTCCGGAGTTAAAATACACTCCGGACTTTGTCTTATTCTTCCCGGCTTCTCAGCCGTCTTAATCGTTCTCCAATCTGCTTCTCATATCCATTTTCCGATGGATGATAGAAGGTACGTCCCACCAATTCGTCCGGCAGGTACTGCTGTTTTACATAGTGCTCCGGGAAATCATGAGCATACAGATAACCTACCCCATGGCCCAGCTTCTCCGCTCCGCCATAATGCTTGTCCTGCAAATGCACCGGAACCGTGGTAGTCGTTGTCTTTACCACTTCCATAGCGTCAAATACCGCATTGCAGGCCGCATTGCTCTTCGGCGCAGAAGCCACATAAGAAGCTGCCTGAGACAGAATGATCTGTGCCTCCGGCATTCCCACCCGTTCTACTGCCTGGGCCGCCGCTACGGCCACCTGCAGCGCCTGGGGATCTGCATTTCCCACATCTTCTGACGCGCAGATCATGATTCTTCTGGCAATGAATTTAATATCTTCCCCTGCGTACAGCATTTTTGCCAAATAAAAGACCGCTGCATCCGGATCGGTTCCCCGCATACTCTTAATAAATGCCGAGATGGTGTCATAATGATTATCCCCGCCTTTATCATATCGCACCGTCTTCTTCTGAATACACTCAGAAGCCACCGGAAGCGTAATGTGGATCTTCCCATCCGCCGACCTCTCTGTAGTGAGGATTCCAAGCTCCAGAGCATTCAGTGCATTTCTGGCATCACCACCTGCAATATCCGCCAGGAATTCCAGGGCATCTTCATCCGCCACTGCATCATATGCGCCCATTCCCTTTTCCATATCGGTAAGTGCACGGTGTAAAAGCTTCTTAATATCCTCTTTCTCCAGCGCTTTCAGTTCAAAAATGATGGATCGGGAGAGAAGAGCTCCATTCACCTCAAAATAAGGATTTTCCGTGGTTGCTCCGATAAGGATCAGCGTTCCATCCTCCACAAACGGAAGAAGGTAATCCTGCTGTCCTTTATTAAAACGGTGAATCTCATCCACAAAAAGGATCGTCCTCTTACCATACATGCCGAGATTATCCTTCGCCTGCCGGACTACCTCCTCCATATCTTTCTTTCCTGCCACTGTGGCATTAATCTGTGTAAACTCCGCACTTGTGGTATGGGCAATCACTTTGGCAATGGTGGTCTTTCCTGTTCCTGGCGGTCCGTAGAAGATTACCGAACGCAGTTTATCGGCCTTGATCGCCCGATAGAGCAGTTTGTCATGACCGATAATATGCTGCTGTCCCACGATCTCATCCAATGTCACCGGCCGCATCCTTGATGCCAGTGGTGCCTCGGATTTCATAGTGTTCGTTCTCATATAATCAAATAAATCCATAGGTAAATTCCTCTGTTATCTTTTTTCTGCTACAGTTCTATTATAGTCTCTTGCTCTTCCACTGGCAAATTTTTTAATCCATAATAATCTCATCCACGGTCACAAACTCAAAACCTTCCGCCTCCAGCTGCTCAATGACCCGCTTCACTGCATCTACCGTGCTCTGGTAACTGTCATGCATGAGGATAATGTCATGATCCTCCGCATGCTTCACTGTTTTCCGGACAATCCAGTCCACATTCTGGGTAGTCCAGTCTTTCGTGTCAATGCTCCACATGACCGGAATCAGATTCAGGCGCTCTTCCAGTTCCTCATTCCATGTTCCAAAAGGGGGACGCACATATTCGGTCCCGGTTCCGGTCAATTCTTCGATGAGATCGCTGGTCTCCTGGATTTCTTTGCACGCCTCCTCCAGCGAAAGGGACGTGATCTGCACATGATGGTAGGTGTGATTCCCAATCAGATGTCCTTCTTTGGCAATCTCTTTTACCACATCCCCATATAGTTCCACATTTTCCCCCAGAAGAAAAAACGTCGCAGGCACCTGTTCTTCTTTCAGAAGTTCCAGCATCTGCGGCGTGTAAATAGGATGCGGACCATCATCAAAGGTCAGCGCAATCCGCTTCTTTTCTGTTTTTTTCTCTTCTGGCAGCACCAGATGTTCCACCGGAATCATCTCCTCCGGTTCTGCTCCTGCTCTCTCATCTTTCTTTGCTGCCCATATCCACACCACTGCCATTACCAGCAGGATTCCCAAGCTCCATCGTTTCATCCTAAACCCCGGAATCTTCCATCATTTCAGTATATGTGTGGAAAACCTTTTAAATTCCCTTTAAGAAATGGTTCCAGAATTCTTTATTTACTTTAGAATTCTTTTAGAACCTTTCCATACTTTAGACACAATTCATTGGTATAGTAATGTTTGTAAGGACGACATATCCGTATTTCATTCATAACACTTGGAGGATTCGAAAGAATCCTCCACTCCCTCGAAAATCAAGGCCGCAAAGGCCTTTTTCTTTTGTTCAGATATTCCCATCCGCATCCGGCTGCTGTCAGCGCCACCAGACTTCCCACCATCATCACTATTTTGGTCAGTCCGTCTCCCAGCCCCAGCACACCTGCTCCGGTCTGGAGGAACATATAGAGGAACATGTGAAAGCAAAGAATCGGTAACGTCTGCCGGCCCACCAGACCACATGCCCGCATCACTTGCGGACATCTTGCTTCCAGCCGGTCTCCGATGACGAATATGGTGTAGGAACCAAAGATTCCTACCGCCAGATAGAGAAGCATGCTCACTCCATAATTTCCACAGGACAGATTCACACTGCCGCTTAAAAATCCCAGCAGCAAAAAGAAGTTCATGCACGCAATTCCAAGACGGATATCGTTAGTCAACGTCTTCACACCGCCCCATTCTTTTAATTTCTCCCCTGCCGCAAAGAACACGGCAAAATAGGGCGCTGTTTCCAGACTCCAGGGCAATAACAGCGGCGTCGCATAATGCCAGATCACCGATACTGCAAGACCTCCTCCCAGCAGCCAGTATTTTTTCTGACTCCTGCTGATGAGTCCGTACCAGGCATAGACAAGGAACAACGCTGTCAGAAACCAGAGCGGGGAATTTAAAAGATCCATCAGCACCGGATTGGAGCTGGCATCACCGACTCTCCACATCTGGTTCCGGGAATAGAGGATTCCGAACAGAGAAGTAAGTTTTAAATCTCCCGGTATTCCGCCCAGCACGCAATCCTTTACCCAGAAAAACACCCAGAGAAAGGCACTGGTTCCAAAGTAGGGAATGAGGAGACGTTTTGCTTTTTTCAGAAGAAACGTTCCATAGGATTCTCCTTCTTTTACCCGAAAGGTATAACCGGCTGCCACAAAGAAAATAGGCATATAGAACATGCCGCCATAGTAAGTGACAAGTCCAAGCCTGCAGCCAGCATGCACCAGAAGCACCACCAGGATACCCATGGCTTTTCCAAAATCCAGCCATTCCAGCCGTCCGGAAGAATTCAGCCCAAAGTTCTTAGGGTGGGCATTATTCGTGTTTTCTAAACATCCATTCTTCAATGAAGGCTTCTCCTTTCTTTCCCAACGGTTCCACATATCGTACAGATAATTCCGATAGCAGCCCGGTAACTGCACTGATCAGAATCAGATTCAGGAAACAGGTCAGATTATAACCATACAGCGGTTCCGCAATCAGGAAGAACCAGGACCCCAATGTGGCAATGACCAGAAAATGAATCAGATACAGGGAATAGGAAATTCGTCCCAGATACTGAAATACTCCCAAGGAGAAAAACTGCTGCACCGGCTCCAGATTAAGCACAGAAAACACAAACAACAATACCCCAAACAGGTGATAGTAATTGACAAATACAAAAGGCAGAATTCCCCAGATCGTTCCCTCGTAGCCAAATCCTGCAGAAGGGTAGCACATGAAGTAAAGTCCCACTGCGAAAAACACCCAGTTCAACATTTTACTGCTGCATATATTTTCTTTCGCTTTCCAGTTTGTATACATAAAATCACAAAGCACATATCCGAGGAAAATACCGATAAAATCTGTTCTGAGCAGCGCCACTGCCAGCACCCCGTAAACAATCCAGCGCCATTTCTTTCCACTAAGCAATGCCGCACAGGCATAGTCAAGATATGCACCCAAAAACAGCATCTGCAGGGTCCACAACACGCCATTATATTTATTGGTGCCGAATAAAAAGCAGCCATACAGGGATTCCTTAAGCATTTCCACAAAAGACGGTGCAAAGGCATTGAACCCGGCAAACCACTCTTCCGAACCGGCCAGTGCTGCCGCAGGACCATTTTGATAAAGCCCCAGTGCCATGGCAAGCCAGATGACCACATTCACTACAAGTACTGTTGGCATCAGCCGGAAATACCGTTTTGCCGCGCTTCTTTTTAACCGGTTCTTATCCCCGGTCGCGAAAAAACTTCTGCACAATACAAAGCCACTGATCACAAGAAACAGCCGTACCGCTGTATTTCCGTTAAAGAGAAGATTGAGCGGTGATTTTCCAATAACAATATCCAGATTGTCCGGCAAATGACAGGCTTCCGACTGATAGTGATACATCCCGTAATAAAAGGCAAAGACAAAATGGGTCAGGAACACGCACACGCATCCAAACCCCTTCAGTCCGTCCAGGTAGACTAATTTATTCTGCTGCATAGATCCACCACTTTCGCTTTTTTCAGAAGGTGCACTGCGAACAATGCCAGAATTCCAAGCTGAATCACTGCAAATACCCACATAGGCATCATGGATTCCCCATTCACCGCCTCCTGGTATCCGGCAAAGGTTACGATCTGTAAAAATACCGGCACCAGGAACCATTTCGGCTCTGTAAATGCAAACATCACCGCCAGCACACAGAACAGATAACCTGCAGTCTGATCCATATAGGGCAGGAAATATGCGGCAGCAAGGCCAAAGAACAACATCAGTTCCAGAATCATGGGAGACGTCTGTTCTTCCCATTTGCTCTGGGAAAATACCCACACACCGATCACCAGAAGTCCAAAAGTCAGGAAAAGGCCTACCGTGGCAAGCGGTTCGAAGGACTGCCCCTGCATGGACGTATTTCCAATGATCTCATAGATATTGGGCCAGTGGAAGGTCGTCAGCGTATATCCAGCTCCCATCCATACCCGGTAACTGTATACAGCACGGGCTGCAGCCGCCATAATCGGCAGCACCAGTTGCAGATTGTTCAGTTTTCTCATCTGCCACAGCAGCATACAGACTGCAAGGAGTCCCACATACCGCACATGCAGAAGCAGTGCCGCTGACAATACCACCGAAAACAGCCATCCACAGCCATTTTCCAGAAAGAGAAGCGCACTTACTATAAGCAGGGCTCCCACACAGGCATTATTTCTTAAAATCGTTCCATCCGCAATCACCGTCGGAAGAATCAGTAACACACTGTAGGTCAGAAGACTCTTTCGTCCATTTCCAGTGATCTGATGGACAAGCATGGCACCTGCCACCGCCAGATACCATTCTGCCAGCAGATAAAGGGGATGCGGCATACCGCTGTCCGGGAACGAAGTGCGAAGCACCAGTCCCACGCCCGTGATGCAGACCGCCAATAATGCCTCCAGAAAATCAAAGGTCATTCCTGCAATCCGGAATTTCCGAAATAGCAGCTCTCTTAAGAAGTTATCCACCTTCATCGAAGAATCTCCCTCCCTTCTTCCACATTGTCTGCAAGAATATTCCCCGGGTCGTGGATATATTCCCACAGATCAAGACCGATCCTCACCAGAAGAAACAGCTGGATAAATGCCAGCGCTCCGTAGGATACCAGCGGCAGCTGTTTGGTCAGATACTGAGCATAGCCCACTACCGTCAGAAAGGAGGCCGTGACAAACAGTGGAAAACGCTTCGGTCGTAGCAGCGTATAGATCAGTAAAAATGCATCCGTCACATAAAGATACCGCTCATGCATATGGGGAATGAAATACGTAGTCAGCATACCGAAAAAGACAACCATCAAAATCACATATTCCCTTGTGACCTGCACCTTCTGATAGGCCAGATAGAACATGACCATCATGAGAATTCCAAGGATCAGCAGCATACCTGCTTTCACATACTCGTCCAGGAAGAAATTATTTCCTATGATCTGATAAATGTTCGGGAACTTGATGGACAGAGACCATCGGTCCTTTCCCCCCTGAAATGCATAAATGCCGATCAGTTCCTTAAAAGGGCGCCCGGCAATCCATGCCGGAAGAATGCCCACAAAATACATAACCGGAATCGTAATAAAATGTTTTAGATCCACCTTTTTCCTCACCCAGAGAATCACCAGAAACGGAAAAATAAACAGCGTCTGTAATTTTACCGCAAAAGCCGCTCCGTAGAACCACATCCCCCTCCAGGTCCGGTTATTCATGAGATAATATACACTGGCCAGGATAAGCAGCGTGTAAATAATATCGCACTGAGACCAGACTGCTGCATTTAAGATCACCGTTGGAAGGAACAGGAACACGCCATAAGCCAGATATCCCCGCTTTCTGCTGCCGCTGCACTCTGTCACCATCCGTCCGATAAGGGCCGCCCCTGCAAAATCCAGCAGACAGCAGAGTCCTTTAAAAGCAGTCATGGCATTGACCGGAAGCAGTGTAATGAAATACAAAATATACATAACCGGCGGCGCGTAGTCGTAAAAATCATCTGCCAGTGCCCTGAATCCCCCTTCGGAAAGCCGGGCCAGCCAGTCACTCCAGTAGACACTCCAGTCCTCCGCCACAAAGGTGCGGACCGCCAGCCGGACTGCCACCGCCAGTATGGTAATCAGTACCAGAAACAAAAGATCCGATTTTTCTGTTTTTTTCTCCTGATTCATAAAATAAACTCCTGTATACAAAGCCGGCAGACGAAAGACGCAATCCTCTTTCCGCCTGCCGGCGACCATTTACTAATTCAGTACTTTTTCAATAATATATCTCGGACGCGCTTTGGTCTCCAGATAGATCTTGCCGATATACTCGCCGATCACACCGATGGCCAGAAGCTGCAGGCCTCCAATGGCCCAGATAGATACAATGAGAGACGTCCATCCGATACTGGTATGTCCAAGAAAATGCTGTACCAGAGAATAGATCAGCATACCGATGCTGCACAGGAAAATGAACAGCCCCAGAAATACAATAAACCGGATCGGCTTCGTGGACAGGGATGTAATACCGTCGATAGCCAGTGCCAGCATCTTCTTCAGCGGATACTTGGACTCTCCTGCCATACGTTCATGGCGCTCATAAGTCACCACATCCGTCTTGAATCCGATCATGGGAACGATACCGCGGAGGAACAGGTTCACTTCTTTATACTTCGCCATCTCTTCCAGCGCACGTTTGCTCATGAGACGATAATCTGCATGATTGAAAACGATCTCTCCGCCCATCATACTGATCATATGATAGAAACTCTCTGCTGTGAACCGTTTGAAAAAGGTATCTGTCGTACGCGCGGAACGCACACCATAGACAATCTCACAGCCATCATAATATTTCTCCACCATCTGATCGATAACATCGATATCATCCTGCAGATCTGCATCCAGGGAAATGGTCATATCTGCATACTCTTTGGCAGTCATCAATCCTCCAAGCAGCGCATTCTGATGCCCTCTGTTTCTGGAAAGCTTGACTCCTGCAAAGATTGGATCCTGCTCATGAAGCTCTTCGATCATGGACCAGGTACGGTCTTTGGAACCATCATTTACAAACATAATCCGGCTGTCTCTGGAGATCAGATTCCGTTCCATGAGACTTTCCATCTTTTCTTTCAGCCTTTTGGAAGTCTCCGGAAGCACTTCCTGCTCGTTATAGCAGGGCACTACCAGATACAAAATATCATTCTTTTCTCTTTCCATCATTCTCTTCCTTACAGTCCGCGGATATATTCCTCAATGGCATCATGCCAGTCTGCAAAACGGAAATCTCCGGTCAGACGGAACATGAAGTTATCAAGAATCGAGTAAGCCGGACGATTGGCAGATGCCGGATTGTCTTTTACATACTCTTCCGTGGTAATATGGTCAACTTTGGTGCTCTTTCCTGCCAGGCGGAAAATCTCGTCCGTGAAATCTGCCCAGTTGGTATCTCCTTCACAGGTGCCGTGGAAAATGCCGTAGTTCTCCGTCGGAAGCAGATAAGCCATAGCCTTTGCAAGCTCTGCTGCACTGGTCGGAGTTCCCAGCTGATCTTTCACCACGCGGACCACGTCATGGTTTTCGGACAGTTTCAGCATGGTCTTTACAAAGTTATTGCCATCGCCGTAGAGCCATGCAGTACGGATGATGAAGAACTCTTTTGCAAACTGCTGTACGAATTTCTCACCGGCCAGTTTTGTCACACCGTAAGCACTCTGGGGATCCGGAGTATCGAATTCAGTGTAGGGTCTGGTTCCGTGTCCGTCGAAGACATAGTCCGTAGAAATATGAAGCATCTTTGCACCGACTTCTGTTGCTGCGATACTTAAGTTTCTCGGTCCTAATGCATTGATTTTCCATACGATGTCACCGGCAGTCTCGCATCCGTTTACATTGGTAAATGCAGCACAGTTCAGGATTGCATAGGGTTTTACCTCTCTTGCCAGCTCCATGACTTTGTCAATATCGGTGATGTCAAGTTCTGCCACATCGGTATTCACCAGTTCATACTCGCTGTGGGGCGCCAGTTCCTTATTGATTGCTCTTCCAAGCTGTCCGTTACATCCTGTGATGATCAGTTTTTTCTTCATTTTTTTCCTTCTCCTTTTTCAGTTCCTGCTCAAGGTCCTGCAGTCTTTTTTCATTCAGTGCCACCATCTGATCCAGTGTCCGCACACTGTTGGACAGACGGGACAGCGCTACTGTCAGCGAAAATATAATCAACAGCGAAAAACAAAATCCCAGAAAGAAGATCATGTTTACCGGTGCATAGATTCCCAGAAAATTCGATACGATATTTAAAAGTACCGGAGCACAGTCAAAGATCAACAGTGCCGCCAGCACCATCATCCAGACCAGTGCATATTTCAGCTCCAGGCTCCGTTTCCGTATCATATTAACCAGAACCGCCAGAATCGCCAGAATGGCAATTGCAATGACGATCTGAAGTTTCAGTGTCATCATAATCCCACTCTCCTCTCTAGCGTCTTAAGGTTTCCATAAAAATTGCAAGGGTTACTTTTATCATATAATAAGCGGATTTCGGTCCTGCAATAGAGGAAGTTCCCTCTTCTCTCTCCCTCATAATCACCGGAAGCTCCGTTACTTTCTTCTTTTTCCGAAGAATCGCCACCACACTCTCCGGTTCCGGATAGTCTTTCGGATAATTCTCCGCATAAATCTTCATGACATCCCGGTTCACCATCCGCATGCCGGATGTGGGATCTGTCACTCTCGCCCCGGTCACCAGACGGATCAGGGTGGAAAAATACCGGATGCCCACTCTCCGCAATCCGGAAGACTGGAATCCTTCTTTCTCAATAAAGCGGGAGCCGATGACCATATCACTGCCTGTTCGCACCAGTTCTTCCGCCATCTGCTCGAGATAAGCCGCATCGTGCTGTCCATCCCCATCAAACTGCACTGCCACATCATAATGGTTCTGACAGCCGTAAAGGTATCCCGTCTGCACCGCTCCGCCAATGCCAAGATTCACGGAAAGATTCACATGATTCAATCCGTTTTTCTGGCATACCTGCAGCGTATCATCTGTAGAACAGTCGTTGATGACCACATAATCAAAACCCGGCGCGTGTTCTTTTATATCCTGTACTGCCCGCAAAATACTCCCACTCTCATTGAAAGCCGGAATAATTACAAGTTTTTTCATACTTTTTTCTTCTCCTGATTAGGTTCACTATCCTTTATTGTACCACAGATCTTACCGAATGACAAACTGTGACAGCACCCGCACTACCCTGCACAAATCCGTTACCCATGCAAAAGGAACATGATTTTCCACCAGCGCCCGGTGTCCTTCCATCATAGATTCCACATAGGCCCCCAGACTGTTGGTGCTGGTACCTCCATGGGACATATAAATCAGTATTTCCGGTAAATAAGAAAGTGTTACCTCTTTCCGATATAAAATGCGGACCATAAACTCATAATCCCCGGAAATCCGGTAATCTGTCCGGTACAGACCGAACTTGTCGTAAACCTCTTTTTTCAGATACAAGGTCGGATGTCCCGGCATCCAGCCGCTTCGAATCACCCCCTGGCCCTGATGCCATTTCCGGACGATCCGATCACCATCCATATAGCAGAGATCTCCATGCACGCCATCCGTACCCTCTTTTTCCATGATCTCCACCATGCGCATGAGTACGCCCTCGTCTGCATACCGGTCAAAACAGCAGCCCACAATATCACCTGTTGCCATGCAGATGCCTTTATTGATGGCATCGTAGATACCATTGTCCTTTTCCGACATCCAGGAAATGCGGCCCGGCTCTTTTTCTTCCAGTTCTTTTAAAAGATCCACCGTGCCGTCCGTGGACCCACCGTCCACAATAATGTGCTCGATATTCGGATAGGTCTGTTTTTTCACCTCTGCAAGAATCCGCTTCAGATTTTCAATATCATTATAGGTAGTAGTTACTACCGATACTTTTGGAAATGTATTCATCTATTCTCCCTGACCCCACAGCCTGTAATACAGCGCTGCATATTCCATAAAACGGTCATTTTTCTCATATTGTACCGCCCTCGTAAGGCAGTCTTCTTTTCTCATGGGATGCTCCCTCTCGGCAAGGATTGCCTGCAACAATGCCTCTGCATCTCCTTTTTTCACCACCCGGCCGCAGGTCTTATCGAGACTCTCCGGGCTTCCTCCGGTCTCAAAGGTAATGACCGGCGTTCCGCAGGATAATGCCTCCAGATTAGTGGTCGGAAAATTATCTTCCAGCGTGGCATTGACAAACACATCTGCCATGGAATAGTATCCAGCCAGTTCTTCCGCATTTTCCGTCCGGGTGATGCCAATGATCTCTTCTGGCAGTTCCCTGATCTGCTTTTCGTTTAATCCAATCAAAATGATCTTACAGTCTTCCGGCAGTTTTTTCGCAAGCCCGCAGAAATAAGATAGTCCTTTCCGCCGCTCCCACACATTGGCTACACCGAGAATCACAAAACTATGCTCCAACCCCAGTTTTTTCCGGAGATCATTTTCTGTTGGCCGGAAAATCGTCTGATCTACCCCATTAGGAATGACCTGTACTGGATAGTCTTTTAAGAAAGACTGTTTCACTTCGTCCGCCAGCCATCGGGAGGGCGTCACAATGGTAAGGTTCGCCACACCGGTAAAGGCCGCCCTTTTTCTTTTATAATTGTTCGCCGTATTATTTTTAAATAATGCATAAGGATAAGTATTTCGATACTCTTTGCAGTCTTTGCATCCATCCCGCCACTGTCCACAGTTGTTATAATCATAGAACGCACAGTGCCCGGTGTAAGGCCAGCAGTCGTGAAGGGTCCACACCACCGGCTTTCCCGCTTTTTTCAGATAGTCAAATAAGAGTTCCGTCTGCAGGACAAATCCATGAATGTTGTGAAGCTGAATCACGTCCGGATTCCATTCCTCGATCTTACGGATCAGTTTTCTGGTAGCTGATGCCGATGCAAATCCATGCTCACCCTTAAAAAACGTAGACAGCACATGAAGCCCCATGCTGACAGGGGAGCCAAAGCAAAATGCATGTACACCTTTCGGCGCGGTTCTTCTGCCATAGGCAATGAGGCAGTCATCCCCCTGTTTTTCCAATGTATGATAAATATCCACAGTAATGCGCCCTACGCTGCCGCTGCCGCATACGGTGCTGATCTGTAAAACTTTCATTCCTGACCTTTCTGTGCTATACTCTTTTTAACTTTAGTATAAGCGAGGTAATTCAATGATAATCATACAACCTTCCGGCGGTTTATGCAATAGAATGCGGGTGATTAATTCCGGATGGAAACTGGCCCGGGAACGGAAAGAAAAGCTTCAGATTCTGTGGAACTGCAATGCAGAGCTGAACTGCCCCTTTGAGTCATTATTTCAGCCGGTGACCGAATTTAAAATCACCAGCATTCATTCCGTGGCCGATCCGCGAAAGCTCTTTCACCAGAAGACGGCAAAAAATTATCTGACCAACGAAACCATTCTGGCACACCGGAATTCCGATGGGTGTCTGGATCCAGATTATGTGGCATCTCTTACCGGAAAAACATATATTTTTACCTGGGAATGGTTTTATCCCTCCGAAGACTATCACCTCTTCGTTCCCACCGAGCGGCTTCAGAAACGGATCGACAGCATCACTTCCCGCTTCGGTTCTTCCTGCGTCGGAGTGCACATCCGCCGCACAGACAACCAGCCTGCCATCGGCAAAAGCTCCACGGATGCCTTTATCCATTCCATGAAGCAGGAACTGGAGGCTGATCCGGCGACGATGTTCTATCTGGCCACCGACGATATGGAAGAAGAGAAACGACTTCGGGAAGCATTCCCAGGACGGATTCTCTCCAATGAGAACCGCTGCCTCCGCCGCGACAGCGTAGATGGCATGCACGACGCCCTGCTTGACCTCTACTGTCTTGCTTCCACCCGGAAGATCATCGGAAGCTTTTTCAGTTCTTTTACGGACATCGCAGCGGATATGCACCATATTCCGAAGGTGATTGCGGGAGAGTAAATTTAGTGCAGCACCCCCCACTTCTCCGGCAGTTCCATGGTTTTATACTGCCAGAGGAGTTTTTCTAATTCATAAATAGCCGGCGTCAGGAATTTATTTTTATGATAGACCAGCTTGAACTTCCGGTCCCATTCTTTATGTTCGTTATAAAAGATCCGGACGCGCTGATGCCGGATCTCATGTTTTAAAAGACGCAGAGACATCACTGACAATACTTTATGATAAAGCACCGCATTGATGATGGTCCTGGGACAGTTTGCCTCCCAGGTTACCTTGATAGAAAGGCCGTGGTGCTCCGCGTATTCTTCAAACAGTTTTCTCGTTCCGCTTCCCTGCTCTCTCATGGCAAACCGCTCGCCATTCAACTCCTCTGTACGCAATTGTTTCTTCTCATAAAATGGATGATGGATTCCCGCTGTCAATACCAGCATATCATCGATAATGGGAATCACAATGAGATCCGGAGAAGTAATCTCTCCTTCCACGACTGCTGCATCCAGTTCCGCTTTCAGAAGCTTCTGCTCAATTTCCTCTGTATTGCTCACAAAGGAATAAACTTCCAGTCCCGGCACTGCCTGCTCCAACTCCAGAATGATCTTCGGCGTCAGGCAGGTTCCCACCGTCAGAGTACTTCCCAGTTTCATCACCGGTATCTGGCCCTGATTCCACATAAGTTCTTCCAGCTCCCGGAACTGCATGACCACCTCCTAGGATTTGTCAAGCAGCAGTCTTCCCTGATCGGTCAGATACAGTTTTTTTCCCAGACGCTCAAACAGCAGACAGTGATAGTGCTGCTCCAGCTCACGAACCGCCTGGCTCACCGTCGGTTGGGATAGATAAAGATGCTCCGCCGCCGCGCTCATGGTGCCATGCTCTGCCACGGCTAAAAATATATTCAGATGCCGAATAGTCATATGTATTTCCTCACTCTTATCTATAGGTAAAACCTATTGTTTCTATCAAATAATATCATTTTTCAAATACACCAGCAAGTGCTATAGTGAAGATAACTACAAAAAAGGAGGAACCATCGTGGCAACATTAACTGTCAGCAAAGACGAAGAAAAACGTTTAAAAGGCATGGGTTTCCTGAGCAATAAAGGAACCGATAATTTCTCAGCCCGTGTCATCACTGTCAATGGAAAAGTAACCGCTGCCCAGCAGCGCTGTCTTGCAGAAGCCGCTGAAAAATTTGGAAACGGCATTCTTACATTTACTACCCGTCAGACCGTGGAGGTGCAGGGCATCCCTTATGAAAATATTGAGGCATTCCAGGAATATCTGGCAAAGGAAGGTCTGGAAACAGGAGGAACCGGTCCACTGGTACGTCCGATTGTATCCTGTAAAGGAACCACCTGCCAGTATGGACTTCTGGATTCCTTCGCACTCTCCGAGGAAATCCACAAACGTTTCTACAAAGGATACCGCGCTTACAAGCTTCCGCACAAATTCAAAATTGCAGTAGGCGGATGTCCCAATAACTGTGTAAAACCAAACCTGAACGACCTGGGTATTATCGGTCAGAGAATTCCGACCTATGACGCATCCCGCTGTAAAGGATGTAAGAAATGTTCTGTCGCTGAAGCCTGTCCCAACGGCGCCCCGAAATTAGTCGACGGCGTTATGCAGATTGACAAGGATATCTGTAAAAACTGCGGCCGCTGTGTCGGCCACTGCCGCTTTGACTCCATCATAGACGGCGAATATGGATTTAAAATCTATATCGGCGGACGTTGGGGCAAACAGATTTCCCACGGAAAAGCACTCCACAAAGTGTTTACCTCCAAAGCAGAGGCTCTCGATGTGATTGAGAAAGCCATCCTTCTATTCCGTGAACAGGGAAAACCGGGAGAGCGTTTTGCATGCACCATCGACCGTCTTGGATTCGATAACGTAGAAAAACAACTGCTCTCCAATGAACTACTGGAAAGAAAAGAAGAAATCCTCAGTAAATAATCACACATATTGAAAAAGGACCGCTCCATACGAAGCGGTCCCTTTCTTATTCTTTCTATTATTCCTGAGCTGCCTCAGCATCCTCTGCCGGAACTTCTTCCTGTGCATCATCAGCTGCTGCATTTTCCTCGGTTGCATCCTCTGCTTCTGCATCTGCTGCATCAGCGTCCTCTGCTGCTTCCTCGGTCTCCTCACCTGCTGCCGGAGTTTCCTCCTCTACAGCAGTCTCTTCCTCAGTTGCATCTTCTGCTTCTGTAGTGTCCTCTGCCTCTGTGGTATCTTCTACCTCCTGGGTCTCCTCAGCCGGAGCAGTGGTATCTGCGGAAGATCCGCATCCAGTCATAGCAAATGCACTTAACATTCCTACGCAGCATAATACAAGCCATTTCTTTTTCATAGTCTTTTCCTCCTCGTTAGGCTTATTTTTTACTACGTGTGACAGGATACCGAATCTTTGTGTCCATTTTGTGTCCAAAAAATTAGGATTTCTTTAAGATTTTCGAAAAAATTAAAACTCAAAGACTGCAATTCCATATGCACTCAATGGATACTCCACATAATATTTCTGATTATCGCAGTCTCCCTTCCGTGCTTCATAGAGCTCAGGACGCTTTCTTCCATTGCCTCCGAACTCTTCTGCGTCGCCGTCCAGAATCAGTTTGTATTTCTTCTTTTTTGGCACCCCTACCCGATAATCCTGGCGCTCTATCGGTGTAAAGTTTACAACAAAAAGCAGATTCTTACGTTTGCTCTTGCTGTATCTCACAAAGCTGAAAATGCTTCGGTAGCAGTCATCTGCATTGATCCACTGGAATCCGTCCCAGCTGTCATCCAGCTCATAAAGGCATTTGTACTTGCGATACATATGAAGCAGTGCCTTTACAAAATTCTGCATCTCTTTGTGGCGGTCTTCCTTCAACAGGAACCAGTCCAATTCTCTCGCTTCGCTCCATTCCTGCAGCTGCGCGAACTCATTGCCCATAAACAAAAGCTTCTTACCGGAGTGACCGAACATGAAAGCATAACCAGCCTTCAGGTTCGCATATTTATCGTCCGGATACCCCGGCATCTTGTTAAGCATGGAGCACTTCAGATGTACAACCTCATCATGGGACAACACCAGAATATAATTCTCACTGCATGCATAACTCATGGCAAAGGTCATCTTGTTATGGTTGTCCTTCCTGAAATATGGATCCAACTTCATATATTCCAGAAAATCATTCATCCAGCCCATATTCCATTTGAAGGTAAATCCAAGACCATCATCCTTCACGTCTTTGGTCACATTAGGCCATGCAGTGGATTCCTCCGCGATCATCATGGCTCCGTCATTTCTTCCCCGAATCAGAGAATTGAGATGTTTAAAGAACCAGATAGCCTCCAGATTCTGATTGCCGCCGTATTTATTGGCAACCCATTGACCATCCTGTTTTCCATAGTCCAGATACAACATGGATGCCACTGCATCCACGCGGAGTCCATCTACATGGTATTCATTGAACCAGAATAACGCATTGGCAATGAGAAAATTACGCACTTCTGATTTTTCATAATTAAAGATCTTAGTTCCCCAATCCGGATGCTCACCTTTTCTGCTGTCCGGATGCTCAAAGAGGGGCTGCCCGTCAAAGTTGGCAAGTCCATGGGCATCTTTTGGAAAATGAGCAGGAACCCAATCCAGAATAACACCAATGCCATGCTTATGGAAATAATCCATCATATACTGAAAATCTTCCGGTGTTCCGTAACGGGAGGTAGGTGCAAAATATCCGGTCACCTGATATCCCCAGGAGCCATCAAAAGGATGCTCTGCAATCCCCATAAGTTCCACATGGGTGTACCCCATATCTTTTACATATTCTGTCAATTCTTCTGCAAATTCTCTGTAATTGTAAAAACCATCCTCATCCTCATCATGGGGATGGCGCCTCCAGGAACCTGGGTGTACTTCATAAATAGAAAGGGCTCCTTCCGCTGCATTCCAGCTCTTTCTTTTTTCCATCCACCGCTCATCATGCCAGGTAAAATGATCAATATCCGTTACACGGGACGCCGTTCCCGGACGCTTCTCAGCATAAAATGCAAAAGGATCAGCTTTATAGAGATACTCTCCGCTCTCCGTCTCGATCAGATATTTATACATGCAGCCTTCCCTCAGACCAGGAACAAATGCTTCATAAATTCCCAACGGCTCCAGCCGGTTCATGCGGTATCCGTCACTTCCCCAGCAATTAAATTCTCCAATGACTCTGACACCTTTTGCATGAGGTGCCCAGACTGCAAAATATACCCCCTGCTCTCCTTCGTATTCCGCCGGATGTGCGCCAAGTTTTTTGTAAAGTTCATAGTGCGTGCCTTCTCCGAAAAGATACTGATCCATATCCGTTATGGCACACCACGGACGCTTCACGGTGTCTTTGCTCGTTGAATTCTTACCCATATGTCTTCCCCTCTGTAGACAGTTCTGTCCAATTCTCTATGATAGCATCATTCTATCACATTCTGCTGTATTTTCACAGCAAAACTTTCACTTTTATAGTAATTTTATACAAAACTGCCATAATCCTTCGCCTGATAGGGCAGCGTCTGAAAATACAGTCTGGTTCCACAGCCCTGAATTCTGCGAATACATTCTATCTCCTCCTCATTAAAGTAGGCCGAAAGCTTTTTCTTTCCCCCCACTTCCACCGGTGGATAGGGAACCTGCAGTTCCTCCAACGGACATCCCTTTCGGATACACTGTTCCGCCGTAGCCAGATCTTTAAAAATAATCATAACCCGGGCTTCTTTGCGTCCTTCATCCTTCTGTAAAAATGCAGACAAGTCCTCTTTCCGCAGGATTTTGACCCGAATAATGTTAGGCAGGCACAGCTGCATAATGCTCTCCGTAAACGGGTCATTCACATAATCAGCTCCAACCACCACCATATAATCCACTGCAGTTAAATTCCAGTTCATATTTGTCGTCGCACGCAGCAACTCTTTATCAACACGTGCCAGAGACACCTTTTTACTCATAATTTCTCCCCTATCTGTCGTCTCTTCTGATATTCTTTCATTAAAGAAGCAATCAGTACAAATAAAAACCCGCCTTTAAAATCTCCCCTGATTTCAATATGAAATGCCGTCTCATACTTTTTCAGTTTATAAAGTAATGTGTTTTTGTGCAGAGACATGCTGTCCGCCGCCTGTGAAATATTAAAATTATTTTCAAACATGGCATTGGCAATACGGACCAGCTCGTCGATGTCCACCCCTTTACTACTCTCCCAATAATAATCAAATACCCCTTTGATGTCATTTAAATGAATCCGTGACTGGAAAAATTCATATACGTAGTCGCAGAAAAAGGTAATTTCTCCTTTCTGTTTTTTGGTATTATCTTTCAGCCACAGACAATGGTTATAACTTTCTTTGTAATTTTTTAATTTTTTCTGAACAGAGCCAACCCAAAAGCCACTGCCGGTCAGCTCCATGTTTTCCAGTGTGATCAGCACCCTCCGGATTTCCGCCTTCATCTGCTCATTGTCCAGCGCATCCGAAATGGGATAAAAAATCAGAAGCGCATATTTATCGAGAAGCGAGCATAAAAGATTCTTCCCTTCCGGAAGCATCTTCAGCCGCATAGTCCTGGCGCTGTCATATCCCTTTTCATTATAAAGATAAATTGCCACCCGGGACTGCTGCCTGTCAAACTTCATCCGATCCGCAATCTGCAGCACTTCATCCCTGTCAAATTCATCATCCAGCAGAAGCTTCATGAGATGGTCATCCTCTGTAGCATTCTCCCGCATCATGTTCTGGGTGACCTCATAGTTCATCCGGATATTCAAGGAATCATTGATGAGATTTCCCATCATTTCCAGATTTTCATCCTTGCCGTAAATCCACAGCCATCCATACTCTATATTTTTTACACGTATGGGATAAAACAAATTGTTGGCATCCCTTCCGTAAATATTGTGGATCGATCCTACCTGCTCTTTGTCGCTGCAGGCTGTCACAATTCCATCGCCGTTCAAAAGTCCAATGGTATAATTTTTGTTTTCCTGTACCACTTTCACAAATTCCTGAAATACACTGTCGATAATCATCTATTTTCTGTCCCCCGACATATCTACGTGGAATCCTCTTCTCAACGTTTATTGCATATTACTACAAAGGCTATTATACGATTCTTTTTACAATATTGGCAACTGTTTTCATGGATTCTTCCGGCACACAAAAAGAGGGGGCTGTCGCACTAACGTGCGGCAGCTCATTTTATATATCCAACACAAAACGCCGAGCTTCGAAAAGCCCGGCGTTCGTGGTATAATCAGTTTATGCGAC